>CAYFLF010000178.1:0-4273 GCA_964343725.1 uncultured Bordetella sp. | reverse complement strand
GAAAGCCACCTTCGGGTGGCTTTTTTCATATCAACTCGTCAAAAGTAAGATCGCGAAATGTTAAACCTATCTAACTTCTCCAGCCCAATTTCTTTCATTGGACTTTTGATGCTATCAAATGTCTTTATGACATTCGCGTGGTATGCCCATCTCAAAAATTTATCTGAGCAACCTTGGTGGATTGCGGTACTAGTTAGTTGGGCTATTGCTCTGCTGGAATATATTTTTCAAGTTCCAGCAAATCGAATTGGTTTTGAGTATTTTTCCTTGGGGCAACTCAAAATTACGCAAGAGGTCATCACCTTGGGTGTATTCATTCCTTTTGCAATTTTTTATATGGGTGAGCCTTTTAAGGTTGACTACATTTGGGCTGGACTTTGTTTGGTTGGGGCAGTTTATTTCATGTTTCGAAATTGAAAAGGACTAATCTAAGTTAGTGCTCTTTGCAAATACATTTGCTACAGAAACTTGAAGCAAAACTAGCGACTTATCAGTCAATCACAATTTTTCTTTCTTTGATAACGCGCCCCCAAAGTACGACTTGCTGCTCAATGAATTTTTGAGATTCATCGGGGTTACTTTTTTGTATTTCTCCGCCTAACTGCAAAATACGAGATTTGACTTCTGGTGAATCAAGTGCTTGTTGAAATGCCATATTTAATTTCTTTGTTATTGCTTCAGGTGTATTGGAGGGAACAAAAATTGCATTCCACTCATAAATCTCTGTCCCCTTTAAGCCTGATTCAGAAAGGGTAGGAACATCTGGCAATATGGCAGAACGTTTGGCAGAAGTCACTGCTAGTGCTCTAAGTTTGCCGGATTGAACATGTTGCAAAGTAGAAGCCAAGTTTCCAAAAAAAAGTGGTACTTGCCCGCCTATGACATCATTTAATGCTGGCCCGCCCCCTTTGTAAGGCACGTGGACCATGTCAACTTTAGCGGCAGATTCAAATAACGCTCCCGCCAAATGCTGGGCAGAACCGTTGCCAGAGGATGCATAAGAAACGGATTCTTTTGTTTTGCCTGCAGTTGCAATGAGCTCGCTTACATTTTTTGCAGAAAAATTTGAATTGACTAAAACAACGTTCGGAAACAAGGCGACTACGCCGATCGGTTTGAACGCTTTTAAGCTGTCGTAAGGTAGTTTGCTGTAGAGAGAAGGATTCACCGCAAAGGATGATGCATCTAACATCATGGTGTAGCCATCCGGTGCAGACTTTGCAACGGCAGCAGCGGCAATCTGACCACTCGCACCTGGCTTGTTTTCAACAATTACAGACTGTCCTAGAGCTTCACCCATTTTGGGTGCCAGCAGTCGGGCCATTGCATCGGCCCCACCTCCAGGCGGGTATGTCACGACCAATGTGATTGGTTTATTGGGATAGTTCCCGCTAGATTGAGCAAGTCCCACGGAGCTAACCAAGCTGCCCATAATCAACAAGCTTAGGTTAAGAAAATTTTTCGCGAGCGATAAATTGCGCATTCGTATCTCCTTATTTGACATGAGCGGTATACGTGAATGAAAAAGCGTCGCCACGCGTCGTACGGCGCTCAACGCAGCGGCCAGCCACATCGAAGGCCTGCCGTTCAACCAGCACACACGGATGGCCAGGTTGCAGGTGCAAACGCGAGGCTTGCGTGGCGTTCAGTTGGGAAAATTTCAGTTCGTCTTGCGCGTGATGGATCAGGATTCCACAGCGTTGCTGATACATGGGATAGAGCAGGTCATCCCATTCCTCGGTATCAGAATCGGCCAGAGCTCCAAAAATAGGCAAGGGCAATACGATGGTCTCCAGCAGACAAGGTTGTCCTTCAATGCTGCGCAACCGTTCTAGTTGCATGACTTGGCCTTCAATGTTCGTCTGAAATGTTTTGGCTTCTATTGTTGTGGGGTGGCGAAAACGGCGACGAAGGATTCGGGACTCAGGAGTCACAGGAATTCCGTCTTCCGATTGAAATCGGAAAAAGCGCATCATCGATGCGTTATCTAAACCACGACTGACAAAGGTCCCTCTGCCGTGCTGTCGTCGCAAAACCCCATCCTGCACAAGCAAGGAAAGCGCTTGGCGCAGGGTACCAAGCGCCACGCCATAACTTTGTGCCAAGGACGCTTCCGAAGGAATCATTTGCCCTGGCTGCCACTCTCCTTCCAGAATGCGATGCCGCAGGGCGGCTGCCAGTATTCCGTACCGGCTTTGGCCGAGAGGTTGTGGAGTTGCCAGTATCGAGTTCATATATAGTCCTCTAGAGGACTAGAATATACACCATGAAAATATCGTCCACAACCCCCCATGTTGATGCCCACTTTCACATTTTTGAAACTGGCAAAGCCATCCAAGGGGCGCGTTATGTGCCTGCATATGCAGCAGCTTTGGATGAATGGTGGTCACTAGCGAGCACTGTAGGAGTGACTCATGGCGTGCTGGTCCAACCTAGCTTTCTTGGAACAGACAACCGGCTGATGGTTCAAGGATTAGCAAAGCATCCCGGGCGGCTGATGGGAATTGCAGTGGTCGAACCTACGATCACTCTCGATGAATTGACTGAAATGCATTCACTTGGCGTGCGTGGTGTGCGTCTTAACTTGGTTGGAGGAGACCATCGGCTAGACCCATGGTGTGATCATTCCTTTTTCTGGGATCGATTGATTTCTTTGGGGTGGCACGTAGAAATTCACACGGACCCTGGCCGATTACCAGATGTGTTACCCAAGATACCGTCTTCCCTGAGAGTGGTAGTGGATCACATGGCAAAGCCGTTGAAAGTCCATGCAAGTGATCCCACGCTCCAAACGTTGCGGCATTACGGACCAAACCGCGTCATGGTGAAACTCAGTGGCGCTTATCGTCAGTCCGGAGTCGATGCGCAAGATCTAGCGCAAGCGCTTCTTGGCGATTTGGGTGCCTCGGCACTTCTTTGGGGAAGTGATTGGCCGTGTACCAACCATGAGAATTGCGCTGATTACTCGCAACTACGTCAATGTCTTGATCATTGGGTAGGGGAGGCGGCTGTTAATCACGTCATGAACCTTAATCCCATGCGTTTGTACTGGGGTGCGGATCGCATTGATGCAGCCAGTTCTTAGATGAGTCGACCACGACTCTGCGTAACTACAGCAAGCGCTGGGAATTGCAAAAAAATTGACCTATGTCAAAGCGTATATCTATCTTCTTTCAATAATTAAGACTCTAGATTGAGCAATAACTTCAATAGCTTGGAGACGATGATGAGCCATATGAGTCTGAGGATAATTAATGAAGAACATGCAGCTCTTAATTCCATGCTGCTATCAATTTTGTTGATGATTAAAAGGGGGCCTGACAAAGAACCTGAGCTTTTCTTCGATATTTTGCGAGCCATGCTCTTTTACATAGACGAAGTACCAGAAAAGCAGCATCACCCGAAAGAGACTGAACTTTTTTTCCCATTCGTGGCCAAAAAATCTTCAAAATGTGCCGAAGCCGTTGATCGGCTGAACAAAGAACATCAGAAAGGGGAATCAAGCATTCGAGAGTTGCAACACTTGCTATTGGCATGGGAAATTATGGGAGACTCACGTCGATTAGCCTTTGAAACAAGTGCCAAGCATTATGTGGACTTTTACAAAGAGCACATGCATTTAGAAGAGTCTGTTGTTATTCCAGAGGCTTTAGAGGTACTGAGTTCTCAAGACTGGAAATCCATCGATAGTGAGTTTGTGCTTAACTCAGATCCGCTCTCCTCTTATAGACAGCGCGATCCTGTGTATGACAGATTATTTACAAAAATTACTTTAAAAACGCCTGCACCGATAGGTCTTGGCTAGTTTTTTCTGGCGAAATAAATTTTTATAGGTTTACACCAGGGATTTGATGTGGCGAACCAATTGCGGATCAGCTCCTGTGATTTGGTTGGTGCGAGCTTTGATGCGCCCTTCGCCATCCAGTAACAAAATCACGCTACTGTGATTAAACTCGCCATCCTTAGTTGGGCGATATTGAATACCCAGCACTGCAGCCAACCGGCGAACTGATTTCGAATCACTTCGCGCAAGTGTCCAATGTGGTGCAGTCAAACCTCGTTTTTCTGCTGTTGCTTTTAAAACCTCCACCGTATCGCGGTCTGGATCAAAACTTACCATTAGTACCGCTAATTTGTCGCGTTGCGAAGGGGTAAGTTTCTCTTCAGTGGCGCGAATAGCCTCCACAATCATGGGACACACCATCTGGCAAGAGGTATAGAACATAGTCGCTATTACCGGTCTCCCACGCATTGCATCTATCGAAATAGATTG
>CAYFLF010000177.1:0-4278 GCA_964343725.1 uncultured Bordetella sp. | reverse complement strand
CGTAAGGATGGCTGTGGCTTTAGCGCAAGGCAAGCAGGTGTTGCTGCAAACGCATGGATAGGTGTCTCTGGCACCACCCCACCCATTGGCAAAGAACCAGGCAGGGTTGCTACCACACGTGTTGCTGGCCATTGCTGATGCCCGTTAGAGAGCGATGGCCTTATTTCGAGGTCTTCCATTTGCATAGTCAAGCAATCACCATGTGCCAACGTTTGGCATCTCAGTCCAAGGCGACTTTGGCGCGAGTGGCCTACCACTTTGTAAAAGCTCGATTGATATGCCATCAGGTGAACGCACAAAAGCCATAAACCCATCACGCGGAGGTCTGGCAATGGTGATTCCAAAAGACATCAAGCGTTCACAAAGCGCGTAAATATCACTCACTTGGTAAGCGATGTGGCCAAAGTTTCTGCCACCGACATAGTCTTTTTCATCCCAGTTATGGGTAAGCTCAATTTGGGCTTGCGAGTCGCCAGGCGCGGCAAGATACACAAGCGTGAAGCGTCCCTGCGTGACATCGTGACGATTTAAAACCTGCAACCCTAAGGCATCACGATAAAACTTCAAAGACGCCTCGAGGTCCGAGACACGGACCATGGTGTGTAAATACCTTGAAACTAGCATGGCTTGAATCAGCGGTAATGCCCGTGTTCCTCCAGAACCTCAATCTTGTAGCCATCGGGGTCTTGTATAAAGAAGAACCTAGCAAGAAGCTTGTCCCCGTCTTTGAACTCCTTGACAGGCAAGGGAGCGTAGCCTGCAGACACTAGCTCGGCATGCCGCGCAGGCACATCTGGCACAACCACTGCCACATGGCCATAACCATCACCATGGGTGTAAGGTTCTTCGCGACCTTTGTTCCAAGTGAGCTCAATTTCAGCATCGGTTTCTGCATTACGCAAATAAACCAAACTGAAATCAGGGAAATCTAAGCGATGTGAGGGTTTGAGTTGAAACACTTCGTCATAAAAACGCAAGGACGCGTCCAAATCGCGAACGCGAATCATGGTGTGGATAAGTTTTGCCATTTTTAAAAAATCAATGAGTCACTGAGGTCAATCTGTCTAGTTGGGCCAAACCCGTTTGAACTAATTCTTGGGGTTCGACCATTTCTTCTTGCGTTGCTGCAATTGCCAATTCAAGGTTGTTGCATTGGCGATCAAGAAATCGTAGACAAGTGACCCTCAGGAAAGAGGTAAAGTTTTGTACATCGCCACGATGACGCAGAATTTCATCGTGGAATTGAACGATCAACGCATTTGTCGTCAATCCTTCTTCGGCAGCCATCTTCGCCAAAATGTCCCACGCGAAGTTCTCCATCCTGATACTGGTGGAAATACCGCGAATTCGAACCGTCCGCGTGCGGGATTCATAAAGAATAGGATCTGCGCCTACAAAGTATTCACACATATGAAACTCCTGTCATCTTTGGGCTTAATGCACATCAAAGCGCACGTTGCGCCATTTGTGCAGCGATGTAATCTGCTTGACGAATCGCTAGAGTGACGATGGTCAACGTGGGGTTCTCTGCTCCACCTGTGGTGAATTGACTTCCATCGCTGATAAACAAGTTTGGAATGTCATGCGTCTGGCCCCAAGCATTACAAACACCGTCTTGTGCACGGGCACTCATTCTCGCGGTACCCATGTTGTGGGTGGATGGATATGGAGGGGTACGGAAAGTTTTAATGGCGCCAGCAGACTGGTAAATGCGTTCAGCTTGGGTGAAAGCGTGATTGCGCATAGCAACATCATTGTCATGGTCATCAAAATGAACATTAGGCACATAGTTACCGTATTGGTCTTTGACATCCGTGTTCAAAGTGATGCGGTTGGTTTCGCGTGGCATGTCCTCACCGACCAACCACATACCGGCCAAGTTGGCATAACGCTCCATCCACCATGTGAAGTCACTGCCCCAAGCGCCTGGGTTCAAGAAGGCAGCCATGAAAGGCAAGCCCAAAGACAGCGTTTCCATTTCGTAACCGCCGACGAATCCGCGTCTTGGGTCATTCACCGCCTCATCGCGCACGATACCAGCCATGGTGGTGCCGCGGAACATGTTGACGGGGTCTTTGAATGCTGCATAAACCGAACCTGTCATGTGGCGCATGTAGTTGCGGCCCACTTGACCTGAAGAATTAGCCAAGCCGTCTTTGAACATATTGGATGCCGACAACAGCAATAGTCGTGGGGTTTCTATCGCATTGCCCGCCACGCACACAATGCGTGCTTTTTGGCGCTGCTCTTTACCGTCTTGATCGCGGTACACCACGCCATTGACGCGCCCTGCTGCGTTGTGCTCGATACGCGTGACATGCGCTTGCGTACGAAGCTCAAAGTTACCGGTGGCATCTGCTGCAGGTAACTCGGTGTACAAAGTGGACCACTTAGCGCCACTCTTACAACCTTGGAAGCAAAAGCCTAACTGCAAGCAACGGCCGCGGTTATCGCGTGGTCGGCTATTGATCGCCATATTGCCTGTGTGCACTTCTTTGTAACCCAACTTGGTTGCGCCGCTGTACATCACCTTGAAGTTATTGTTGCCAGGTAGTCCTGGAATACCGTTGGTACGCGTCACACCCATCTTGTTCTCGGCCTTAGCATAGTAAGGCTCGAGATCTTTATAAGTAATAGGCCAGTCTAAAAGGTTTGCGCCTTTGATTTCGCCATAAACAGATTTCGTTTTGAACTCATGTTCTTGGAACCGCAAGGAAGCACCCGCCCAGTGGGTGGTGGTGCCACCAACAGTTTTACAAATCCATGCGGGTAGTCCTGCGAAATCTTTGGCGATACGAAACGATCCAGAAGTGGTTCGCTTATCTAACCAAGCCAATTGGCTGAAAGACTTCCATTCGTCGTTGATAAAACTAGCATTGGATTGTTTGCCGCCTGCTTCCAACACCACTACTTTGATACCTTTTTGGCACAACTCATTGGCGAGCGTTCCGCCACCTGCGCCAGAACCGATGATGACGACTACCGACTCGTCGCTGTAATCAAACTTTGCCATATTTAGAACTCCAGAATTTTAAAAATTGAAAGCTATCAACCCATAAACGGGGCTGGGCTTGCGTGTTTAGGAGGATTAGGCAACCACTTCAAATCCTGAAAACCGCGTGTGATGTAACCGCCTTTTTCCCAAGATGAGCCGGGATAACCAAATGCGGCATATGCCATTTCGTTGTCATATAAAGACACGACACCTTTTCCACGAACCGTATTGAAGAAAGGCTGGCCTTCCATGGCCTTGACAGCCTGCAAGCGACGACTTGCATTTGCTTTCAAGAAATTCCCATCACAAAGATGATTTAACGCATTGATTCCATCCGTGATTAATTTCGCGGTATCCGCATTACCTGCTGCGTCTGCGTCTAGATCTTTAGCCAATAAGGCATAGACAGCCTCTGGCAATTTAGTGTGCGGGAAAAGCACTTGACCCATACGGATCAGAGTTTCACCTTGCACTTTGGTGAGCTTTTTAAGTTCAACAGCCCAGGCAGTTGATGGGGCTAGTAAAGCCAAAGGGCTTCCAACAGCCAATGTACCCATGAGTACACCGGAACCTTTGAGCAAATGACGACGAGTCAGAGACACCTTTGGCGTCTCTTGAACAATGTCGCTTTGGACTGAAATGGGAAATGATTTCACGATGATCGTCTCCTAAGAGTTAAGAAAAGGTCTTTCATGACCTTGACATGACTTTAAAAAAAATCACACCGCAAAAGGTCATAAAGGATTACCTACAGGGAAATCACTAGGTCATTTCGATCAGTTGCACCATTGTGTGAAGCAACAACAAAATTTGAAAACCTAATAATTAACTAGCATACAATTAGATTGCACACAATTAAATATCGCATAAGATTATGATATCGACCTGTCATTTAGGAGACTTTTTTGAAATCTGACGGTGCAACGTTAAAAATCGAGGACCAGTTGTGTTTTGCGCTTTACGCTACCAGCCTGTCTATGGGTAAGGCCTACAAGCCCTACCTAGATGCAGTGGGCTTAACGTATCCGCAATACTTGGTTATGTTGGTGTTGTGGGAAAACGACCACCAAAGCGTCTCAGAGATTGGCGAACAATTATTTCTAGATTCTGGAACATTGACGCCTTTGTTAAAGCGCTTGGAGAGTTCTTCCTACGTCGTACGCACTCGAGACAGCGCTGACGAACGTCGTGTCATTGTGAGCCTTGCCCCAAAGGGCAAAGTGCTCAAAAAGAAAATACTTCCACTTCCAAGCAAAATGTTAAAAGCCACGCAATGCTCTATG
>CAYFLF010000176.1:0-4311 GCA_964343725.1 uncultured Bordetella sp. | reverse complement strand
CGCGACTTGGAGATACGCGGGCCTGGAGAGTTTTTAGGAGCGCGGCAGTCTGGCGCCGCCATGTTGCGCTTTGCTGATTTGTCGGTCGATACCGAACTGTTGGATTGGGCCCGCGACCTAGCCCCTCGCATGCTCGATCAATATCCGGAACTGGCCGAGCGTCATGTGCAGCGTTGGTTGGGTGGAAAATCAGACTTCTTGAAAGCTTGACCCTATGACGCTGACCGAACTCAAATACATCGTGGCAGTTGCCCGCGAAAAGCATTTTGGCCGTGCCGCCGATGCGTGCTTTGTGTCGCAACCTACGTTGTCGGTGGCCATCAAAAAACTCGAAGAAGAACTCGACGTCAAGCTATTCGAGCGCAGTGCGAATGAAGTTGCGGTGACGGATTTGGGCGAAGAAATCGTGCGCCAAGCGCAAAGCGTTTTGGAGCAAGCCGCCAATATCAAAGAAATCGCCAAGCGCGGCAAAAACCCGTTGACCGGACCCTTAAAGCTTGGCGTGATTTACACCATCGCTCCTTATTTGTTACCAGACTTGGTGCGCAACGTGATCCAGAAATCACCCGAAATGCCTTTGGTGCTGCTAGAAAACTTCACCGTCAAGTTGCTGGAGATGTTGCGCACGGGCGAGATCGATTGCGCCATTTTGGCGGAGCCTTTTCCAGATGCTGGCTTAGCTACTGCGCCTTTGTACGACGAGCCTTTTATGGCGGCGGTACCTAGCAACCACCCACTTGCAAAAGAAAAACAAGTCAGCGCCCATGCTTTAAAAAACGAAACCATGTTGTTGCTTGGCAATGGCCATTGTTTCCGTGACCATGTCCTTGAAGTTTGCCCAGAGTTTGCAAGGTTTTCCTCCAACGCGGCGGGTATTCAAAAAAGCTTTGAGGGCTCGTCGCTGGAGACCATCAAACATATGGTGGCCGCGGGAATGGGGGTGACCTTGGTACCACGATCCAGTGTGCCCAAAGACGCTTTGGACAACCCTAGCAAACGCAAGAAAAGCGAAGAAACCTATGTTCGGTTTTTACCCGTCGAGGGCGATGGCGGCGGCGAGCCACCCAAGCGACGTGTGGTGCTTGCTTGGAGGCGAAGCTTTACCCGTTACGAAGCGATTGCCGCTTTGCGCAATGCCGTTTACGCATGCGAGTTGCCAGGCTTGACGCGCTTGTCCTGAGCCTATGGAGTCGCGCTGGCGCTTGTATTTGGATTTGATTCGTTGGAATCGGCCAGCAGGTTGGTTGCTGTTGCTTTGGCCATCGCTCTCGGGTCTTTGGATTGCCGCAAGAGGTTGGCCAGGTTGGCATTTGCTAGGCGTGTTTGTGGCGGGAACTATATTGATGCGCAGTGCAGGTTGTTGCATCAATGATGTGGCAGACCGTGAGTTCGACAAACACGTCAAGCGCACAGCTGAGCGGCCTGTGACCCGCGGTGCTGTATCGGTGCGGGAGGCTTTGTGCGTGGGTGCGGTCTTAGCTTTGATCGCCTTTGGCTTGGTGCTCACCACCAACCCCGTCGCAGTGGCTTGGTCGTTTGTGGCGCTAGCCGTTACCTTGCTCTACCCCTACGCCAAGCGCGTGGTGTCTATGCCGCAAGCGGTTCTTGGCGTGGCGTTTAGCTTTGGCATTCCGATGGCCTTTGCTGCGGTAAATGGTGCGCAATTCTCTTGGCAAGAACTCAGCGTCAGCGCCATGTCGGATTGCGTGCCATCGCTGGCGTGGGGTTTATTGGGGTTCAACCTCTTTTGGGTATTGGCCTACGACACCGAATACGCCATGGTCGACCGTGATGACGATTTGCATATCGGTATGAAAACTTCGGCGATCACTTTGGGCCGCTATGACGTGCCTGCTGTGTTGGGGTTTTACGCAGTCTTTTTGTGCGGGTGGTGGGCTCTGCTGCAAGACGAAGCGCTTGGCTTGCCTTGGGTGATTGCGCTTGTTGTTTCAGTTTTGCAAGTGGCGTGGCACTTTCAATTGATCAGAAGTCGAAGCCGTGAGGGATGTTTCAAGGCTTTTCGCCTGAACCACTGGCTTGGTGCCAGTGTGTTTGCAGGCATTGTGGCGGGCTTTGCTCTTAGCGCCGGGCCTTTTTCTTCTTGAGCTTTTTCTTTTTGCCCTTTTTGTGAGCCTTGCTGGGCTCTGCGTTAGGCGCTTTGTCCGTGTTGGCTACAGAAGGGGCTTGCTGCGCTGAAGGTTGTGCAGTGGAAGTCGCTGGCGTTGCAGTTTGGGCAGATGCGCCTAAGGTCAGAGCAATGCTGACGGAGGCGACAAGAAGCGAAAGAAGCTTATGCATAGTTCAAGTATGGCAAAAAGTGACAGGAAGAATTGTCGCTCAATCGTTTTTTCCGAACTCGTCACCTAAAACCTGCGCGCGCGCTTGCGCCGCCTTGATGGCGTCTTGAAATAAAGCATCGACGCGGGCGGATTGCATAGCCGTAATCGCCGCGTAGGTGGTTCCACCTTTGGAGGTAACGCGTTCCCGCAGGACGGAAACAGGCTCTTGTGCACTTTGCGCCAACTGGCTAGCGCCCACAAAAGTGCCGATAGCAAGTTGCTTGGCCTGATCAGCAGACATGCCCATCTCTACAGCGGCTTTCTCCATGGCCTCTATAAAGAAGAACACATAGGCGGGCCCAGAGCCCGAAACCGCGGTGACAGCATCTAATAGCGCTTCGTCGCTGACCCACAAAAATTGCCCCGTGCTGGCCACCAGCCATTCCACCCATGCCTTGTCGTTTGCGGAGACGCCCGATCGGGCATACAAACCCGTTTGTCCCAGCCCTACCAAGGCAGGCGTATTGGGCATGGCGCGCACAATGCGTTGGGATCCCAACCATTGGGCCAAGCTCTCGCTTCGGATGCCGGCAGCCACGCTCAAATGCAGGGCTTTCGGGCAAAACGGACCCGCTTGACCTGCTGCCTCTCGCAAGTTTTGGGGTTTGACGGCCCAAACGACTAAATCCGCACCCCCTAAAGATGGGTCGGCCTTGGCAATCGAATCTACCTTGAATTGGTTGAGAAGGGCGTCACGAGATGCCTCAAAGGGCTCCACCACTGTCATCGATGTTGGCGCAACCCCTTGTTTGAGCAGTCCGCCGATGATGGCGCTCGCCATGTTCCCACCCCCAATAAAGGCAATATGTGGTGAGGGGCCCTCTGGGGTAGCGGGCAAATTAGAGGTATTGCGCGAGGCGGTCATATTAATAGTGCGTAATAGAGCGAATAAGCAAGCATCCATTGTCAGAGATTTACAACAGCATTGGGCGAACAAGCGGGGGTGTTGACGCTACTCGCAAAAACATGGCATAATCTGTGGCTCCGCTCAAAAAGCGGGGTTATCTGCCCCAAGTTGAAGCGTCACGAGTGGTTCGTGGCGTGGATGACGGGCCCAAGACTGATCGGTTTGATGGATGCGTCCTTGTTTTGCGAGGGCAAGTCGAGAAAACCGGTGCAAGTTGGGAATACAAGAAATGATCCAAACTGAATCTCGGTTAGAAGTCGCCGACAACACGGGCGCGAAGTCCGTTTTGTGCATCAAGGTGCTCGGTGGCTCCAAGCGTCGCTACGCAAGCGTTGGCGACATTATCAAGGTGAGCATTAAAGAAGCCGCTCCGCGTGGTCGCGTCAAAAAAGGCGAGGTCTATAGCGCGGTGGTGGTGCGTACTGCCAAGGGCATTCGCCGTGGCGACGGCTCACTCGTCAAATTCGATGGCAATGCAGCCGTATTGCTCAATGCAAAGTTGGAGCCTATTGGCACCCGCATCTTCGGACCAGTCACGCGTGAATTGCGTACTGAAAAGTTCATGAAGATCGTGTCCTTGGCTCCTGAAGTTCTGTAAGGACTGGTCCATGAACAAGATTCGTAAAGGCGACCAAGTCATCGTTCTCGCTGGACGTGACAAGGGCAAGCGTGGCGTTGTGTCGTTACGCACAGACGACAGCCACTTGGTGGTGGAAGGCATCAATTTGGTGAAAAAACACACCAAGCCCAACCCCATGGCAGGTTCGCAAGGCGGCATCGTGGAGAAAACCATGCCGATTCACCAGTCCAACGTGGCTATCTACAACGCTACAACTGGTCGTGCAGACCGTGTGGGCATCAAGGTCCTGGCTGACGGCAGCAAAGTGCGCGTCTTCAAGTCCAGCGGCGAAGAAATTAAGGTGGCATAAGCATGGCACGTTTACAACAACACTACCGCGAGAAAGTCGTTCCTGAGTTGACGGCCAAGTTTGGCTACAAGTCACCGATGGAAGTGCCGCGTTTGACCAAAATCACTCTGAACATGGGTGTGAGCGAAGCCGTTGC
>CAYFLF010000175.1:0-4318 GCA_964343725.1 uncultured Bordetella sp. | reverse complement strand
CAGCGCACCATGTGGTTCACCAAGGTAAGTCTCAAAAACCCCGTCTTTGCGACGATGGTGATGCTTGCATTTGTGGTGTTGGGTTTGTATTCCTATCAGCGACTCAAGATAGACCAATTCCCGAATATTGACCTACCTGTGGTCGTCGTGAGCACTGAGTACCCTGGAGCATCTCCTGAAATTGTTGAAAGCGAGGTGACCAAAAAAGTTGAAGAGGCTGTTAATTCAATTGCAGGCATTAATGCGCTGACTTCACGCAGTTATGAGGGCATGTCCGTTGTGGTGGTTGAGTTTGAACTCAATATTGACGGACGCAAAGGTGCCGATGACGTGCGCGAAAAAGTCGCGCTCATGCGTCCCACATTACGCGATGAAGTGAAAGACCCTCGCATCTTGCGTTTTGACCCTGCTAGCCGTGCCATATGGTCTCTAGCTGTTTTGCCAGGAAGTTCTTCCTTATCTGCCGTTGAACTCACTAATTGGACAGACCAAGTCCTTAAAAAACGTCTGCAAAACGTATCAGGCGTTGGCGCTGTCAATTTGGTGGGCGGCACATTGCGCGAGATCAATATTTATCTCAACCCACAGGCCATGGAGTCTTTAGGTGTCTCCGCTGAACAAATAGCCAATGCTGTTGCCTCTGAAGCCAAAGACATGCCTGTTGGTAACTTGCGCTCACTTCAGCAAGATCGCGTCATACAAGTCGAAGGGCGTATGCTGCGCCCTGAGATGTTTGGGCAAATCATCGTGGCCCGCAAAGCCACCACCGCGATTCGCCTCAACCAAGTTGCGACCGTCAAGGACGGAGCGCAAGAGATAGAAAATTTGGCGCTCTACAACGGGCAACGCACTCTGCTCATCACCGTCCAAAAAGCGCTCGATGAAAACACGATTGAGGTAGTGGATAACCTCAACAAAGCGGTAGCGGCTATTGGTGCTGAATTACCCAAGGGTGTGCGTTTAGAAACTGTGCAAGATGGTTCACGTCCTATTCGCGTTGGTGTTGAAAACGTTCGACGCACCTTAATTGAAGGTGCTTTGCTCACTATTTTGATCGTCTTTTTATTTTTGAACTCATGGCGATCTACTGTCATCACAGGATTGACATTGCCGATCGCCATCATTGGCACATTTTTGTTCATGTATATATTTGGTTTCACCATCAACATGGTGACCTTGATGGCCTTATCGCTGTGTGTGGGTTTATTGATCGACGATGCCATCGTTGTGCGTGAAAACATCGTGCGCCACGTGCAAATGAATAAAACGTCTTATGAAGCGGCGATGGATGGCACCCAAGAAATTGGGCTAGCAGTTTTAGCCACCACTTTCTCTATCGTTGCCGTATTTTTGCCAATTGGATTTATGGGCGGCGTCATTGGCAAGTTCTTTCACGAATTTGGTCTCACCATTGTGGCTGCGGTCTTGATCTCTATGTTTGTGAGTTTCACCCTTGACCCCATGCTTTCATCCGTATGGCATGACCCGTCCATCGACGTGCATGGGAAAACCAATCGCAGTGCAAACAAACCAGTAAGTTGGTACGACCGCACCATTGCCCCCATTACAGCCTGGTTTGATCGCAGCACGCAACGTCTTGAAGCGCTCTACCAAAGAACTTTGCGTTGGTCGCTTCAACACAAACGCGCGACCCTAGGTCTGGCAGTTGCAATATTTGTAACGAGTATTTTGATGATGCCGTTGCTTGGAACAGAATTTGTGCCAAAAGCAGATTTTTCTGAAACCTCGGTGAATTTTTATACGCCTGTTGGCTCATCGCTAGAGGCTACTGAAGCCAAAGCACAACAGGTCGAGCAAATCATCCGCGAGTTTCCCGAAGTTCGCTACACATTGGCAACTATCAACACTGGTAATGCGAATGGAAAGATCTACGCCAGCATCTATGTGCGCCTGATCGATCGCAAACAACGCCAACGCAATGTCGATGAGATGACATCGGTGTTGCGTAACCGATTGCACCGTGTTTCAGGCATCACCGTGACCCATGCAGGTTTGCTAGATAGCGTTGGCGGTAACAAGCAAATCGAGTTCTCCTTATTGGGGCCTGACTTGCGGGAACTTGAGCGTCTCGCCCAACAAGTGATGGCTAAAGTCCAACACATTCCAGGATTGGTTGATCTCGACTCCAGCATCAAACCCAACAAACCGACTGTAGAAGTAGCACTTCAACGCGAAGCTGCAAGCGATCTAGGACTCACACTCGGCAATATTGGTAACCAATTACGTATTTTGGTAGAGGGCAAGACAGTGACCAATTGGTTGGCACCTGATGACCAAACCTATAACGTGAAAGTACGACTGGCTCCAAATCAAAGAGACAACATTCAAGACATTGAGCGGCTTCCATTTGTTGTGGGGACCGCTTCAGATGGATCTGCCCGCGTCGCTCGCTTAAATCAATTCGCACAAGTGGTGGAAGGTACTGGGCCTAACCAAATCAATCGACGCAATCTGACGCGTGAAGTTGCTATCAATGCCAATGTATTTAACCGTTCAGCTGGAGAAGTTTCGGGGGATATCAAAAAAATCATGGAAGAAATGGTGTTGCCACCTGGATATCGCTACCAATTCAGTGGTTCTACAAAAAGCATGAAGGAGTCTTTTGACTACGCGTTATCAGCTTTGGTGTTGGCAATTGTGTTCATTTATATGATTTTGGCAAGCCAATTCAAAAGCTTTTTGCAACCCTTGGCATTGATGACCGCCCTTCCATTGACATTGATTGGTGTTGTCTTGGCGTTATTAATGTTTGGATCCGCTCTGTCCATGTTTTCTGTCATTGGCATGGTGATGCTGATGGGCTTAGTCACTAAAAATGCCATTTTGTTGATTGACTTTGCCATTCGTTCCCGCGAGGATAAATTGCTCACAGATGGCACGCGACAACTGGGTTTACCGCGTGAAGAAGCCTTGTTATTGGCAGCGCAAGTGCGTTTGCGTCCTATTTTGATGACAACTTTGGCCATGATTTTTGGTATGGTCCCCTTGGCTTTCGCATTGACCGAAGGCTCCGAACAACGCGCCCCCATGGGGCAGGCTGTGATTGGCGGGGTCATTACCTCCTCTTTGCTGACTTTGGTAGTTGTACCCGTGGTGTATTGCTATTTAGATGATTTTGCGAACTGGATCAAAGCTAAGTGGCATACCGCCAAGTTTGGTTAAGGCCCTAGTTAGTGACCGTTAAAATTTTATGTATCCACCTTTTCTTGCACGGAGTAACGCGATGAACGCCCTAGAACAAGCACGCTTTAATATGGTCGAGCAGCAAATTCGGCCTTGGCAAGTTTTAGATCCAGCTGTTTTGCACACTTTGCAACATATTGCTCGGGAGCAGTTTGTTCCAGCTAGCCACCAGGCGCTTGCTTATACCGATACAGAGATCCCCCTAGGCCATGGGCAAACCATGTTGCCACCTCGTGTAGATGCTCGATTACTACACGATGTGAAACTCAAACCTTCAGACAAAGTATTAGAAATTGGTACGGGTAGCGGTTATCTCACGGCCTTGTTGGCAGATAGGTCTCAGCATGTGGTGAGTCTCGAGAGCAACCCTGAATTACATGCGAATGCTCGCGCAAATTTACAAGGTGCTGGTGTCCAAAATGTGGATTTACGCTTAGGTGATGGCAGCGCGGGTGCAACCGATGCTGGTCCTTTCGACGCCATTGTGCTGGGCGGATCTGTTCACGCTGTTCCTCAAGCACTGCTTGAACAACTCAAGGTAGGGGGTCGATTGATTGCCATCGTCGGCGAAGACCCCGTGATGCAAGCGACTTTGTTTACTCGAACCAGTGCTAGTGACTGGGCACATCGTGCGCTTTGGGACACCACTGCCCCGCGTTTACTTGGCTTTGCTGAACCAAGCCGTTTTCATTTTTAATCTGACGCATGATTGATCAAATTCAACCCTCGCAGCTATCTGATTGGATACAAAGCAAAGCAGCACATGGCACTGCTGTTGTCTTGGACGTGCGCGAACCCTATGAAGTACAAACAGCCAGCGTCACTGCCAACGGCTTTGAGTTGCTTACTTTGCCAATGGGATCGATCGTTGAAAGAATATCTGAACTCGACAAGGGACGTCCCATCGCTTGTCTATGCCACCACGGCAGTCGCAGCATGCAAGTTGCAGCTTTCCTGTCTAGTCAGGGGTTTACGCAACTCGCCAATATTGCAGGCGGTATCAACGCTTGGTCATCGCAAGTTGACCCCACCGTGCCCACGTATTGATTTTTGAAAGAATCGCATGAAGATCTCCCGCACCTTATTTCGCCCGATTCCTATCGCCCTCGCGGTG
>CAYFLF010000174.1:0-4357 GCA_964343725.1 uncultured Bordetella sp. | reverse complement strand
TGGGACAGCCCAAACTCACAAAACCCACTTTGGGGATATGTGCAGTATTCATGTTGTGAGGGATAGGGTAAATTGGTAGGCGCGATTGGACTCGAACCAACGACCCCCACCATGTCAAGGTGGTGCTCTAACCAGCTGAGCTACGCGCCTAAGTGTCCGAGAGCGTTAGTGTATCAGACTCTATCGTCTTCTTGCGTTGCGAACACCTTTCACATCTCCAATGAGTCCCAAAACTTTATTGAGTTTGCGGGTATCAAAGACTTCCACCGTGAAAGTCATCCATGCCACTTCTTTGATCGACTGAGTTTGCACACCAACCACATTCATTTTTTCTTTGGCAAATACTTCAGAAATATCTCTCAACAAACCTTGTCGATCGAATGCTTCAATCGACACATCAACTTGATAGGCCAGTGGTTGCGCGATTTTTGAATTTCCCCACGCTACTTCTATTACGCGGTCAGGGTTCTTTTTTTCAATTTGCGCAAAGTTGGAGCAATCCTCGCGGTGAATACTGACACCTTTGCCTCGCGTTACAAATCCTTTGATCTCATCCGGAGGCGCTGGCTTGCAGCATTTTGCTAATTGCGTCATCAGAGAATCAATGCCAACGACCAAAACACCGCCGTTCTCTGAAGGCTTACTGGGTTTTGATTTCTTAAGAAGTATGTAGTCGTCAGGCGTGACGCTGGAGGCCACCTGAGGTCTGAAGAATTGCTCGATGGCTCGCAGAGAAAATTCTTCTTTGCCGACTGCCTCAAACAAAGCTTCCGCAGATTTGAATCCTAGATGGCCAGAGAGTTCATCTAAATTGGTACTGGATTTACCTTCTCGTTGCAGTAATTTTTCGACTGCTTCGCGCCCCTTGGCCACAGTTTCTTGGAGAACCTGCGCGTTGAACCACGCGCGAACCTTGGCACGGGCTCTAGCACTCACCAGAAAACCCAACTCAGGGTTTAGCCAATCGCGTGAAGGACCACCCTCTTTCACCGCCGTGATAGAGACGGTTTGCCCGTTTTTGAGCACCGTGTTCAAAGGCACCATTGCGCCATCGATGTGCGCTCCACGACAGCGGTGTCCCAAATTGGTATGCAAGGTATAGGCGAAATCAATAGGGGTAGCGCCCTCTGGCAGTTCCACAACAGCTGCCTCTGGTGTCAACACATAAATCCTGTCGTTCGCCGCCTGCGTAACTTGTTTTGCTTTAGCTGAGCTTGAAATCGATTGCGAATTGGCGGAAGCCAGTTCTCTCTCCCAAGCCAAAAGTTGACGCATCACAGCAATCTTGGCGTCATAAGCCCCTGATGCGGATACGCCCGAATACCCTTTTTTGCCAGCTTCTTTGTAAGCCCAGTGCGCTGCAACACCATGTTCTGCATGGTCGTGCATACCTTGCGTTCTGATTTGTATTTCAATGGCTTTTTGTTGCGAGTCACGCACCACGGTGTGCAGTGACTGATATCCATTCGATTTAGGTCGTGCAATGTAATCATTGAACTCCTCCACCATCGGGACGTATTGGCTGTGAACCCAACTTAACGCGGCGTAACAGTTTGGAACAGAGTCAACCAGAATACGAAATGCGCGTATATCTAGGACCCTTTCAAAACCAACGCCTTTATCGCGCATTTTTTTAACAATGCTGTAGATGTGCTTGGGGCGCCCGTAGACCTTTGCCTCAATCCCTTGGTTTTTTAATCCTTGCACGATGGATGTACATACTGAAGCGATGAAACTTTCACGCTCTGTTCGTTTTTCATCTAACCATTGCGCAACTTGGTGATAGGTTTCGGGCTCGGTGAACCTAAAGGAGAGATCCTCCAATTCCCATTTAATTTGCCAAATACCTAATCGGTTAGCCAACGGCGCAAAAACCTGTAAAGATTCTTGCGCTAAGCCTGCAGGCAAGGGCTTCTTGAGCGCTGAGTAATGGCGTAGCGTTTGGAGCCTAGAAGCCAAACGTAACATCACCACGCGCAAATCTCGCGAAAATGCGAGAAGCATCTTTCGAACGTTTTCAACACCAAGGTCTTGTTGCGCGTCAGCACCGGCAGACAGTCGGGCTTGCCTTTGAATTCGAATCAAACGCGATGTCTCCATCGCCAAGGTTGCAAAACCTGCACCAAAAGCTTTGCCAATCACATCTTCTGGTTTTGCAAGGTGATCGCAGGCGTAGACCAAATAACAGGCGGCCTGCATATCTGGCGAATCTCCCATCTGAACAAGCATGTTGGCCATGGCGTCAGCATGCGCGAGAACATCTTCTCCGCTTTCAAATGCACTTCCTTCTAGTAAAGGCTGTGCGAAATTTCTAGCTTTTTGTAAAACTCCGTCGTCCATGTCACGCGCTTGAATTCGAAAACCTCATAATGTCACAAGTTTTTTCATTTTTTTCAAAGGGGTTTCTAAAAATGTCTCAATTACAGCTTGCAGGGAAAACAGCACTTGTAACAGGTTCCACCAGCGGCATTGGGTTAGGTATCGCAATTGCACTTGCCAAGGAGGGTGCCAATATTGTGATGAATGGTTTTGGTGACATCGAGGGCCCAAAAGCAAAAATTCAAGCATCTAGTGTCAAAGTGGTCCACCACCCTGCTGACATGAGCAAAGTAGCCGATATTGAAGACATGATGGCATTTGCCAAAGCGCAATTTGGGGGAGTCGATATTTTGGTCAACAACGCTGGCATTCAGCATGTTGCTTCTGTTGAAAACTTTCCTGTTGACAAATGGGACGCCATCATCGCCATCAACCTCAGTAGCGCTTTTCATACAACTCGACTGGCAATTCCATACATGCAACAAAAAAAATGGGGGCGCATCATCAATATCGCCTCTGTGCACGGTTTAGTTGCCTCCGCACATAAATCCGCTTATGTAGCCGCCAAGCATGGCATTGTGGGTTTGACAAAGGTGACAGCCCTAGAAAACGCCACAACAGGTGTGACGTGTAATGCGATTTGTCCGGGCTGGGTCCTCACTCCATTGGTTCAAAAACAAGTTGATGCCAAAGCAGTCGAACTAAAGATTTCTAACGAAGAAGCCACCAAGCTTCTGCTGGGAGAAAAAGAACCGTCTATGCAATTCACTACGCCTGAGGAACTTGGTGCCATGGCTGTGTTCATGTGCTCCAAGATGGCAGATAACGTTCGTGGCGTTGCTTGGAATATGGATGGTGGCTGGGCCGCTCAGTAATAATTAAATACACAATTAATAAATTTTTAATCTATAATTAAATAAAAAGGTATAACAAATGTTAACTTAGCGGAATGAAACGCACTCCTCAAACCAAAGAAACCTCCAAGTTCGCTGAACGCCTCCGTTCAGCTCTCAAAGAGGCAGGTATTCGCCCCTCCGCCACCGTCGTAGCTAACGAATTCAACCTTCGCTACTGGGGTGATGGAATTACCTCTCATGCAGCACGCAACTGGTTGATGGGCGTGTCAGTTCCCAAGCAAGATAAGTTACTTATCTTGTGCAAGTGGCTCAAAATCGCTCCAGAGGGTCTTTTATTTGGCACTCCCCCTTCTAAATCTTTAGACAAATGCATTGCTGAAGAAAACGTCAACCTGATTGACCAGCAACTCATCGTCAAATATCTATTACTCAAATGCGAGCAAAAACGCGTTGTACGGGAAATAGTGGACGGCCTAGTTGCCTTGCATCCTGAAAATCAATAAATCAGTACCACTGCTCTGGCTTCTATGCTGAGCCCCTCGCCAACTGGGCCCATTTTTTCAGCAGTCTTGGCCTTGACGTTCACTTGGTTTGAATGAAGGTCCAAGGCTTGGGCAATCCTGTCGCACATCGCAGGAATAAAGCTTGCCAATTTCGGGGCTTGCGCAATGACTGTTGCATCTATATTGCTTATTGTGTGACCCTTACTTGTTAGCAGTTGCCCCACTTTTTGTAAAAGCAACCAAGAGTCAGCACCTTTGAATTGAACATCCGTATCAGGAAAGTGCTTGCCTATATCACCGAGGGCAGCTGCGCCTAGTAAAGCATCGGTAATTGCGTGCAACAACACGTCGGCATCAGAATGGCCCATCAACCCGTGTGTATGGGGAATATGCACGCCACCAATCACCAAAGGGCGTCCTGTCACAAGCGCATGCGTGTCCCAACCCTCACCTATACGGAATTTATGAATGTGTTCCATGCAATTGCCTTTGTCTCATCTGAAATATGGCTTCTGCCAGGTCAAAGTCTTGCGGGTAGGTCACTTTGAGGTTGTGGCTATCAGATGCCACCAGCAAGGGATGTGACCCCATCAACTCGATGGCAGAAGATTCATCCGTGACGGCCGAGCCAGCTTGCTCAATGGCAAGTTTGAGTGGTCCGATACGAAACATTTGGGG
>CAYFLF010000173.1:0-4358 GCA_964343725.1 uncultured Bordetella sp. | reverse complement strand
AATTTTGATGCCAGTTGCTTTTTGAAATTCGCTAGCGGCCAATTCACACCAGCCTTGGTCGGTACTGCAAATGGCATGAATCGTATTGTTTTGGGCATTTACTCCACCCATCACCATGAGAGAAACAATACCTATTCCAAAATATTTATAAAACCATGGCTTTTGAATTTTTAAATTACGCATCGCTACACCTTTTCATCTGACCTACTAGCCCTTATCAGCCAAAACATTTACGCCATGCGCACGAACTGCCAATTGAATCGTTTCACCCACTTGTGGCAAACGCCCATAGCTCTCGCAAGGGAACCAGAATTCGCCGATATCCGTACGCACTGTTACTTCGTATGCATTTCCTAAATAAGCCAACTTACATACCTTGGCAGCTAGGCTTGTAAATTGTTGGCCAATTCCTAAATATTCTTCTGCGGGGTCTGCTTGATTTTGGCCCATCCATTTCCAAGCCTGTGGGCGAATGGCCACCTGCACTTTCCCAGCGACCATGGGTTTTTGCAAAGCCCATCTGAGACTCCCTACTTGTATGTGTAAGCCATCGTTTTCCACAACACCTGAGAACAAAATAGCCTCACCCATAAACCCTGCGATGAACGCGTTGACGGGTTGCTCATAGAGTTGTCGCGGTGTTCCATGCTGTTCAATACGACCATGGTTCATTACCACAATATGGTCGCTCACCGCCATTGCCTCTGACTGGTCGTGTGTGACATAGGCAACCGTAAGCCCTAACCGTTGCTGCAAATTGCGTATTTCATCTCGCATTTCACGCCGCAATCTGGCATCCAAGTTGGACAAAGGTTCGTCAAACAAGAGCACAGAGGGTTCTACTACCAAAGCGCGCGCTAGCGCAACACGTTGTTGTTGGCCGCCAGACAATTCGCTAGGCCAACGCCCCTCCAACGAAGATAAGCCGACTTGCTCTAGTGACTGCATAGCACGTTGCTTAGCACTAGATGTAGTTACGCCAGCCATACGTAAGCCATACATGACGTTACCCAACACATCTAAGTGCGGAAATAAAGCATAGCTTTGAAACATCATGCCCACTTGTCTTTGTGCTGGGTTTAACCGTGTCACGTCTTGGCCATTGATTGAAATCTTTCCTGCATTTGGCAACTCCAGACCAGCCATCATGCGCAGGGTCGTAGTCTTGCCACAACCCGATGGGCCTAATAAGGTGGTTAAAGTGCCTTTGGGAATCACAAGATCTATCGCATCCACTGCCCAAGGTGTTTGCGGGTCTTCGCCATAGCGTTTGCTGACTTTTTCAAATTTGACTTCGCTCACAAAATCACCTTTTCCTTACGGCAACACAACGCGTCGACCCAAGTCGCGCTCGCCTACCAAATGGTGTATCAAAGCGACGATTGCAGTCATCAATGCCATGAGTACAGTGCAATAAGCAAGGGCCACACCATAGTCTCCATTACCGACGCGACCCAAAATATAGGTCGTAGCCAAATCGTTCTCCGCAGTGACCAAGAAAATAACTGCAGACACCGTCGTCATAGACCGAACAAAGCTGTAAACCAACGCTGCTATGAGCGCAGGTCTCAATAAGGGTAAAAGCAAGTAATACAAAGTCTGCGGCGTGGATGCATGGAGCATGGTGGAAGCCTCTTCCAAAGACTTGTCCAATTGTTCAAACGTTGCACTACCAGCTCGCACGCCTACAGGCAAATTACGAAACACAAAGCACAGCACGATCAACGCACCGGTACCCGTTAATTCAATTGGCGCCACGTTAAAAGCCATCACATAACTCACGCCCAAAACTGTCCCCGGAATGGCAAATGCCAACATTGCTGAAAACTCAAACCATCGCCGCCCATAAAAGGTCTGACGCGCCAATACCCAAGCGATGACAAGACCCAGTAATGCCGAAATAGGCGCAGAAATAGAAGACAACTTGAGGGTTGTCCACAGCGAATTCCAGGCCGTGCCAGACCATATCCAGCCAAACTCCGAGATCGTCCAACCAAATGCCGTTTGAAAGTGCTGCCAAGTCAATGTGTAATCGCGCCCCCAAGTCTTGACAAACCCGCCTGCGAAAGCAAAGACGTAAATCGCTACGGTAATGGCTAGCCATGGAAGGGCAAACACCCAGGTGATGCGCTGCAAACCCTTTGGTAACAAAGCAGTCAAACCAGATTCACCCTTACCACTCACCGTCACAAATTGTTGCTGTCCCAGCAACCATCGCTGCAATCCAAATACAAGCAATGCAAATAGAGTCAACAGCCATGCAAGACCAGCTGCACGCCCAGGGTCGAACTGTGCACCGACGATTGCAAAAAAAATGTCTGTCGCCAATACCGAAAATGATCCACCAACGACGATTGGATTGCCAAAGTCAGACATGCTTTCAATAAATCCAATCAAAACTGCATTGGCTATCCCAGGCTTTAGCAAAGGGAAAGTCACTGTCCGAAAAACTTGCCATCGATTTGCGCCTAAAGTTTGTGCTGCCTCTTCCAAACTAGGTGCAATACCCTGCACTACACCGCGCATGATGAGATATGCAATCGGAGTGAAAGCAAACATCTGTGCTGTCCAAATACCGAGCGCACCATAAAACCAGCGCGTAGGATTGATCTCAAACGCCCATTCCAAAAATTGATTCACTACGCCAGCGCGTCCAAACAAAAGTATCAACCCTAAGCCCACCACAAATGGTGGCGTGATGATGGGTAACAAAGCTAATACTTTGAGTGAGCCTTGCACAAAACCGCCGTTGCGTAAACCAGCGCGCTGTGCAAACAAAGCCAATAAGGTTCCTAAAAAAGTTGTACCGATGGCAACGGTGCTAGCCATCCACAACGTGTTCCAAGCCACTCCACAACTCAGCTGGCCATACACACAGCCCAAACTCCACACCCGCTCGTCGCTTAATCGCGACGCTAGCGCAAGCATTGAAAAATGGGCCTGCTCGTCATAAAAAGCAGCGATCAATGCAACGCCTAAGGGATAGGCCACAAAAAGAAAAAGGAAACCGGCAATCAACACAACAGCACCCGCGCTCCAGGCATCCGCACGAAAAGCGCCCCAACGCGCCAAGCCTGTTGCGAACAACATGCCAAACACCATCACACACACCATAGGACCAACGCCCCAAGAGGGTTGTGCTTTAGCCCCCACCCAAAAAGCTATCCATAAAAGTCCTGCACTTCCTAAGCAACCGCCTATTGACAGCCATATAAATTGGCTACGACCAGTAGGCAGAGCGATTCCGACAGCGCACAACAGGAACGCAATTGGCAAGATAAACAGCCAATACAGAGGCTGACCAAATAGCATTTGCCAGCCACTCAACAAGTCTGGATGTGTGAACCATGCCCACCATACCTCGCCCCATCCCATTTCTGGTTGGGCTGTCCAGGATAAGCATGTGAAAGCTAAAAACCCAATCGCCCATAAAAGCATGAGCGGCAATTTGCTGGATTTCATTTAGGCAGACTGTTGACTTCTTTTTCCCATCTTGCAATCAACTTGCGCCGCTCTGCACTTTGTCCGTACTTTGCGTAGTCATATTTGATGAATTTAATATTCTTGAAATTTGGCACATTCGGGTCTAGTCGAGTTGCCGTATTGCTTGGAAGTTGGAACTGCTTGCTTGCAGGGGCTAGTGCTTGTGCGGAAGGAGTCAGGGCCCATTCGTAATATTTTTTTGCGAGCTCTAGGTTACGGGCACCTTTGACAATACTCATCGAGCCTATTTCTGCGCCTGTTCCATCTGAGGGCGTGATGGTCTCCACTGGGAAGCCTTGCATTTTTTCTCCAGGGCCGTCATGCACAAAGCTGATAGATATGGCGGTCTCGCCTCTTGCAACCGCTTTGATGGGCGCAGTGCCACTTCGGGTGTACTGGCTCACGTTTTTATGCAAGGCCTTCAAATAATCAAATGCTTTGTCTTCTCCCATTAACTGCACAAGCGTTGCAATCATGGTGTAAGCCGTGCCACTAGAGGTCGGGTTGGCAACTTGAATTTCACCCCGGTATTCAGGCTTGAGCAAATCGGCCCAAGTTTTGGGGACTGCCATTTTTTTCTTCGCTAGCAACTCCGGGTTGTAACCAAAACCAAGTGGGCCCGAATAAATACCAACCGTTTTGAATCCGGATTGTTGTGCCTGTTGTTGCGCCCAAACATGCAATTGCGAAAGCGTGGGCGATTGGTATTCCAAGGTCAAGCCTTGCTCGGCAGCTTGTAAATGGGGGTCTCCAGTGCCACCGAACCAAATATCGGTTTTGGGGTTCTCGCGCTCTGCAATCAACTGGGCCAAAGCCTCCCCTGAGCCTTTAAGCGTCATGTTCACTTTGACGCCAGTAGTCCGCGCATAAACGGT
>CAYFLF010000172.1:0-4365 GCA_964343725.1 uncultured Bordetella sp. | reverse complement strand
TTGCTGTCTTTGAGCAAAGCAGCCAAATCGGCACTGCTCTCGCGCATGGCGTCTTGCACATAGCGCTTTGGCTTACCTGGCGTGCGAGAAAACGCGAAATGGATGTCAATAAAGTCCTTGGGCAACTTTTGCAGCGGACCAAAGTACGGCAACTCCTGCTGGGTGCGGGCGCCAAAAAATAGCATCAACTTGCCGCCCTCGAACTTGCCACTTTGGCGCAGTCTGCGACGCCACTCGGTCATCGCGCGCATCGGCGCACTGCCCGTTCCCGTGCAAATCATCACGATGTGTGACTTGGGGTGGTTTGGCATCAAGAAACTAGAACCGAATGGCCCGATCACTTGAACGTCGTCACCAATCTTCAAGTCACATAAAAAGTTAGACGCGACACCTTTCACCGCCTTGCCTTGGTGGTCTTCCACCACGCGTTTCACGGTCAAAGACAGATTGTTGTAGCCCGCGCGCTCGCCGTTACGTGGACTAGCAATCGAGTACTGACGAGCATGGTGCGCTTTGCCATGCGCATCCACACCCGGCGGAATCACACCAATCGATTGCCCCTCCAAGACTGGAAACGGCATCGCGCCAAAGTCCAACACGATGTGGTGTGTCTCGTTGTCAGTGCCAGCTTCATTGACTTGCACATTACCCACCACCTTGGCAGTAATCGGAGACTTAGGGCCATGTAAATTGACATAGGGATGCGCGGCAGACCAAGGTGGCAAAGTAGACCCGTAACTAGAGGATGCGAGCGCTTTTTCCTCGGCGGGATCTCCAGCTACAAAAGTCGCTGTGGCCTCTTGTTGCGCGGTTGCAGTTTGCGCGGTGGTTGCGGGCACCGAATCGTGCAAGACGGCCGGCAACTCGTCCCACCCCAGTTGCTCTTCAACACTGTAAGCCGATGCTTTTGGCATCGTGCGCCAGTTGTCAATCGAGCCTGTGGGGCAAGGAGGTACGCAGGCCATGCACAAATTGCATATATCGGCATTCACCACATAGTTACGCGAGTCGTGCGTAATCGCGCCGACAGGACATGTTGCCTCACAAGTATTGCAACGAATGCAAATCTCAGGGTCAATCAAATGCTGTTGAATCAGTTCTGTGGTGGCGTTCATAGCTTTGTCTCTTATTTGTTTTCTATGAATATATGCGCAAATCAGTTGAACCGAACGTATTCGAAGTCCACCGCCTGACGGTTAATTCCCATCGCAGGTGGCGCAATCCAATTGGCGAACTTACCAGGCTCTACCACTCGGCCCATCAAACTAGCGACATACGCACGGTCTTCTGAAGTGGGGAGCCATTCACCAACTTTGGCATTCCACTCTGACTCAGACACAACGCGACCTTCGGGCGATACCTTGCTGCCAGAGAGCGCACCAATATTGCGGTGGAAGGCTTTGTGGGGAACGGTTAACTTGAAAGGGATACCTGCTTTGGAGATCACCCGGTTCCAGCGCTCCACACCACTCACAGAGTCAGTGATGTAGTCATCGCGAAGCACTTCATTCAATGCGTTGAGCATCGGTACTTCTTTTTCTTGCAACTGGCCGTCGACCACTTCGAGAACCTTGTAGTGTTCGCCACGCAAAGTGTGGTCGTCGTTGCGCTTGCCTTCTTCGTAGCGGCCTTTCAAGCCAGAGCTGTAGAAGGTAGCAGCATTCGAAGACTCATCCGCGCCAAACAAGTCGATGGTGACGCTGAAGTGGAAATTGATGTAGCGCTGAATCGTGGGCAAATCGATCACGCCTGCTGCGCGTAATTTGCCGACGTCATCGGTTTTGAGCTGGTTCATCATCTCGACCGTGCGTTGAATCACGCGAGACACCCCAGACTCACCCACAAACATGTGGTGCGCTTCCTCGGTCAACATGAACTTGGTGGTACGCGCCAACGGGTCAAATGCACTTTCTGCCAAGGCACATAACTGGTACTTGCCATCGCGATCCGTGAAATAGGTGAACATGAAGAAGCTCAACCAGTCTGGTGTTTGCTCATTGAAGGCTTGCAAAATGCGGGGGTTGTCGTCATTACCGCTGCGACGCTCAAGGAGCGCTTCTGCCTCTTCACGGCCATCGCGTCCGAAGTGTTTGTGCAGCAAGTACACCATCGCCCAGAGGTGGCGCCCTTCTTCCACGTTGATTTGGAAGAGGTTGCGCAAGTCGTACATGCTAGGTGCAGTCAAGCCCAAGTGGCGTTGTTGCTCAACCGACGCTGGCTCGGTGTCGCCCTGGGTCACGATGATGCGGCGCAAATTGGCGCGGTGCTCGCCAGGCACATCTTGCCAAGCGGCCTCGCCTTTGTGGTCGCCAAAATGAATCTTGCGGTCTTGCTCGCCTGGGTTCATAAAAATTCCCCAACGGTAGTCACGCATCTTCACGTGTCCAAATTGCGCCCAACCTTGTGGGTCGACGCTGACCGCGGTACGCAGATACACCTCCATGTCAGTGGAGCCCTCAGGGCCCATGTCATCCCACCAATTGATGAAGTTGGGCTGCCATTGCTCCAAGGCACGCTGCAAGGTTCTGTCGCCAGAGAGGTCAACGTTATTGGGGATTTTTTCGCTGTAGTTGATGCTTGTCATGGGGTACTCCGTTGGAGAAAAGGTGTTTGTTTAAAAAGAGGTGAAAGCGTTAGACGCGGTTGAGATCGAAGGCGGCTTTTTCGCCTTTGCCGTAGACCTTTAAAGCACCCTTGTCGCCAACAGCATTGGGGCGGTTAAAAATCCAGTTCTGCCATGCAGACAAACGTCCGAAGATACGCGTCTCCATCGACTCTTTTTGGCTGAAACGCAAATTGGCCTCTAGTCCGGTCAAACTGTCAGGTGACATGGATGCCCGCTCTTCAATGGCGATACGGATCTCGTCTGCCCAGTCGATATCGTCAGGTGCGGCCGTCACTAGTCCGAGCGCCAGAGCTTGGTCGGCGTCCAACATCTGTCCCACCGCAGCGCGAATGTTCTCCAGTGGTTGCACTTCTTCATAGAAGCGACGTTGCAAACGCGATTGGTGGTTGACCATGGGAAAGTGGCCAAAGTTCAAAGCGCTCAAAGCCAATTTGGGGGCTTTTTCTGGGGCATCGGGCAAGGCCAACATATAGGCACGGTCAGCAGCAAAAGCCAACTCAGCCAGCGTGCCAACAAAGCAAGAGCCTTCGTCGACCAACGCAAAAAGCGAGCGTGAAGAAACATCTACGCGAGCCAAGGTACGGCGTAGCATGCCAAGTGTCTCGTTGACCAGCCAATGGCTGGCGTTTTCTAACAAGACTGCGTCAGACTGCAGAGCTAATTGCGCATCGCCTGCTGTCCGCAAGAGCCAAGTGCCAATATCGAGTTCGTTGGTGCGCATGCTCAAAATCGCGTCGTCCAACTCGCGCGCCATTTGCAAGGGGTACCAATTGGCGCCCGCTGCCTCAATGCCCGCGATGGTGGTGGGCACAGCAGCTTTAGGTGCGTGGACCGTAAAAGTGGCAGTGCGCTTGGCACGATCGATCGCGACTTGCACATATTCATATGTCAAAGCATCGGAGCTGATTTTTTTGTTCAGCGGCGTGAGCTTCACGCCTTTGCCAGTTGCAGCAGCGCCAGCGCGTTTGCTTTGCGCGGCATAACGGGTGGCACGAGCTTGTACCGCCTCCGCAAACTTAGCGGGCTTGGCAACCTCATCGACCAAGCGCCAATCGACCGCGCGTTGGCCACGCACGCCTTCTACGCTGGTACAAAAAATGTCGGCATGGTCATGGCGCACTTTGCGTTTATCCGTCACGCGTGTCAGGCCGCCTGTTCCAGGCAACACACCGAGCAATGGCACTTCGGGCAAAGAGACGCTGCTTGAGCGGTCGTCGACCAAAACAATGTCGTCACAAGCCAATGCCAATTCGTAACCGCCGCCTGCACAAGCACCATTGACAGCGGCAATGAACTTCAGACCGTCATGGCGGCTGGAGTCTTCAATACCGTTGCGGGTTTCGTTGGTGAACTTGCAGAAGTTCACTTTCCAAGCATGGGTGGAAAGTCCCAACATAAAAATGTTGGCGCCAGAGCAAAAGATGCGGTCTTTCAAACTGGTGACGACAACGCTTTTGACTTCAGGGTGTTCGAAGCGGATACGTTGTAAGGCGTCGTGCAGCTCAATATCCACACCCAAGTCATACGAGTTGAGTTTGAGCTTGTAGCCAGGACGGATGCCGGCGTCTTCATTGATATTGAGTTGCAAAGTGGCGATTTCGCCGTCGTACTTGACCGTCCAATGTTTGTATTGGCTTGGGTCGATTTCATAGTTCACTGAGCTAGGGTTTTGCATGTTTATCTCCTCCTGTATGTGCATCATAATGCATATTTGATCTATGTCAAATGCATTTTAGTGC
>CAYFLF010000171.1:0-4401 GCA_964343725.1 uncultured Bordetella sp. | reverse complement strand
ACATGGGCAGTGGCTTCACCCTCTGCGGTGAAATTGGTCGCCAAGATCACTTCGCTGACCACACCGTTGCTGGCACGCTCCAGCAATTTTTGTAAACCGATATCTTTAGGCCCCTGCCCATCCAAGGGGCTGATACGCCCCATCAACACAAAATACAGGCCTTTGTAAGCGGCGGTGCGCTCTACCGCAGACTGGTCTGCGGGACTTTCGACGACACACAAGCGACTGGTATCACGCGAGCTATCCGCGCACGTCTGGCAAATGGGTTGGGTGGTGAAGGTATTGCACAGTTCACAGTGTTGCACCTCGCTGACCGCGGTTTGCAAAGCATGGGCGATGAGCTTGGCGCCCTCGCGGTCATGTTGCAAGAGGTGATAGGCCATGCGCGAGGCGGATTTCACACCGACGCCCGGCAGACGGTGAAGCGCTTGGATCAGCCCCTCTAGTGCCGAGGTTTTGGCCATCAAAACGGCAGTTTGAGCCCAGGGGGCAAACCAGCGGTGAGCTTGCTCATCTTGGCTTCACTGGTCTCGGCGGCTTTGCGCACTGCATCGTTAAAAGCAGCAGCTACCAAGTCTTCGATCATGTCTTTGTCGTCGGCCAACAGGCTCGGGTCGATGGTGACGCGTTTGACGTCGTGCTTGCAGGTCATCAATACCTTGACCAATCCAGAACCTGATTCGCCGGTGACCTCGATATTGCCCAATTCTTCTTGGGCTTTTTTGAGGTTGTCTTGCATGGCTTGCGCCTGCTTCATCAGACCTGAGAGTTGTCCTTTGTTGAACATGTGTTTCCTTTTGTGAACTTAAACCGGCTTGATACTGCCAGGGACTATTTTCGCGTCAAAGTCGCGCATCAAAGATTGCACGAACGGATCTTGCAAGATGATCGCCTCGGCCCGCGCTTGCTGCTCGGCATTTTCCTGTGCCATCCGCTTGGATGTGCTGTCTTGGACAGGGCCTGTCACTACGTGTAATTCGACCTGATGGCCGTATTGCACCAAAGCCGCTTGCAGACGATCGCGGTTATTGGGCGTGTTGAGCGAGTCTTTGTCGACTTGCAAGGTCCATTTTTGACCTTCTCGCGCCATCAACTGCGATTGCAAGGCCAGTTCACGTACAAGAGCGGAGATGGCTTGGTCTTTCACCATTTGTCGAACCAATTGGTTCCAGAAGTCGCCATCAGCCGTTTTATCCAAGGTTGGCGTAGGGGCGGTGCTGGCAATCTCTTCGCGTGGCTTTGTTTTCGCAGTTTGAACGTTTAATTCAGGAGTTTTTTTTTCAGCCACTGCCGAAACGTTTGGACTAGCGCTGACCGTATCTGGGCCAGACTTGGGTTTAAACGCCAGCAAACGCAGCAGCACCATGGTCAGGGCAGCGTACTCGTCAGGCGCCAATCCAAGTTCCTGTCTGCCATGGATACAAAGGCTGTAGAGAAGCTGTGTCTCATCGGCAGGCATCCAATTGGCTAAACGAGCAATGTCTGTAGCGTCGGGATCGGTACTGTCTGCATCAGGCGCGTGACCGACTGCTTGTAAAACTGCCATGCGTTGCAACACGCTAGACATATCCTCCAAGGTAGAAGCCGCATTCAAACCATGCAGACGCAAGGTTTCTGAAATAGCCACGACCGATTTGCCATCTCCCTTGGCAAGCGCTTCAATGAGCTGAAATACATAGGTGCGGTCTGCACTACCCAGCATTTGCTTGACCGACTCTTCCTGCAGCTTTCCACCACCAAAGGCGATGGCTTGGTCGGTCAAACTCAATGCGTCGCGCATAGAGCCACGCGCAGCACGGGCAATTAGGCGCAGGGCCTGCGGTTCTGCCACGATAGATTCTTGTTGCAACACGCTACCCAAGTGCGCCAAAACAGTCTCGGGTGCCATGGGGCGCAAATTGAACTGCAAGCAACGCGACAGGACGGTGACCGGTACTTTTTGGGGGTCAGTCGTTGCCAATACAAACTTCATGTATTCGGGTGGCTCTTCCAGCGTTTTGAGCATCGAATTAAAAGCTGGCCCGGTCAACATGTGCACTTCGTCGATCATGAACACTTTGAAACGACCTTGCACAGGCTTGTAAGCCGCTTGCTCCAGCAAAGACTGCACGTCTTCGATGCCGCGGTTCGATGCAGCATCTAATTCGGTGTAGTCGACAAAGCGGTCCGCATCGATATCCAAACACGCTTGGCAAACACCACAAGGTTGAGCAGTGATGCCACCCGTTCCGTCTGGGCCTTGGCAATTGAGTGACTTGGCCAAGATGCGCGACACCGTTGTTTTGCCAACTCCACGCGTGCCAGTGAACAAGTACGCATGGTGTAAGCGTTGGGTGGAAAGCGCATTGGTCAGTGCCTGCACCACGTGTTCTTGCCCGACCATTTCGGTAAAGGTTTTCGGACGGTATTTGCGGGCTAACACTAGATAAGACATAAGTCGCAGATTCTAGGTGACCTACAATTTCATTCGACGGGCCTTCCCACATGGTGAAGCGGCCAACCGGGTCAGGTGGGGAACCAAGCAGCCCTAACTGTGGAGCCAGTGCTGGGGTCGAGGTCCGTCACCTCCCACACCCAGTTTTTTCTAGCGAATTTGCTTGTCCTTGGCTACTGCGCCGCGGATTTGGCTGATCAACAAGCCCTTCATATCGCTTTGGATCGCTTGCGAACGCAGGGCGATATAACGAATCTTGGTCTGCTTGGGGTCTAGTTTGGATTCAGACAAGGCTTGCAACCACAAAGCATCATGTTTGACGCCCTCTTCTAACTCGCGCATGACCATGGCGCGGACGATGGGGGAAGTTTGCTGCGTCATTCGACTGATTCCGTCATCGCTTGAAACAGGCTTTCGCTTTCATGCGCGCCAGAAACACCCACTTTGCGATTAAAAATGAAGAAAGGTACGCCCGTCACACCCATTTCCCGCGCAGATTGATCGCTTTCTCTGGTTTCTTGCATCAATGCCTCGTTGGCAAGGCATTCTTCCGCTAAAAAAGGAGACATGCCAGCGGTGATTGCTACCTCCACCAGAACCTGAGGATCGGTGAGATCACGCCCATCCAAGAAATACGCCTGAAACAATGCTTCAACCATACGCTCTTGGCCGTCAAAGGTATCGCAAGCCGCAATCAAACTATGGGCTGGTAGCGTGTTAGGTTGGCGTTTGATTTGGTCAAACTTAAACGCGATTCCAACATCGTTCCCCACGCCACTGACGCGCTCGTAAATGCTGTCGGCGCGGTCTCCAAATTTATTTTTGACGTACTCCGATCGCTCGATCCCCTTGGGATGCATATCTGGATTGAGTTGGAAAGCGTGCCAACGTACTTCTGGCACCACATCTGGATGCGCTTTGGCCAACATCTCAAGCGCGCCCTCGAGGCGGCGTTTGCCCACGTAGCACCAAGGACACACGACATCGGAGACGACATCAATCGTGAGTGTTTTCATACGGATACTTGCTTTCTGCCACAATGCCCCAACTGTACAGTTGTTGGAAATCTCTGAGGACCCCCCATGGCTAGTGACCTAATCAAACATACCACTGACACTACTTTTGAAGCTGACGTCTTGCAGGCAGACAAGCCCGTTCTGGTCGATTATTGGGCCGAGTGGTGTGGCCCTTGCCGCATGATCGCCCCCATCTTGGACGAAGTCTCTGCCGCTTATGAAGGCAAATTGCAAATCGCCAAGATGAACGTTGACGAAAACCGTGATATCCCTGCCAAATTTGGCATTCGGGGTATTCCGACGCTGATGTTGTTCAAAGGCGGCCAACTCGCTGCTACCAAAGTGGGCGCGATGAGCAAAGCCCAATTAACCGCGTTTATTGACCAACAACTGGCTTAAAACCCTAGAACCAGTCGGAAGCAAAATCTACCCAACCCTAAAGCCCGCACTTGGCAACAAGTTCGGGCTTTTTTATCTGTCATAATCACGTCCGAATTGACCAATCTCCCACTAGGCGGTTGGCTTCCCATCTGGGCACGAATTCTGGTCTTGAGGTAACGCAGACCTCGTTTTTTGACCTCCCCCTTTTATTTTTAACGAGCTCCCTCTGGAGTCATCTATGCATCTGAACGAACTCAAGGCACTCCATGTGTCTGAAGTGCTGAAACAAGCCGAAGAACTCGAAATTGAAAACACGGGCCGCATGCGCAAGCAAGAGCTCATGTTTGCCATCATCAAAAAGCGCGCACGCGCGGGTGAACAAGTGTTTGCCGATGGGGTACTCGAGATCTTGCCCGATGGCTTTGGGTTCCTGCGTAGCCCAGACACCAGCTACACCGCCAGCACAGACGACATCTATATCAGCCCAAGCCAGGTACGTCGCTTCAACCTACACACAGGCGACATGATCGAAGGTGAAGTGCGTATTCCTAAAGACGGCGAGCGCTACTT
>CAYFLF010000170.1:0-4413 GCA_964343725.1 uncultured Bordetella sp. | reverse complement strand
AGATTGCGGCCCCTACCAAATCGGTGAAGCCGCTAAACAGGAGAAATTTATGCGTTCCGTTATTCCTAAATTTTCTTATTTAAAAGAATTAGGTGTCTTTGGCTTTGATCGATATGAAACCTTGATCTTGGCAGCTTTGGTGAGTGAAGACCCCATGCTATTGATAGGACGTTCTGGCACAGGCAAGACTTTTTTGCTCAATTCATTGTCGGAGGCACTCGGACTTGAACATCGACATTACAACGCTAGTTTGATTAGCTTTGATGATTTGGTCGGGTTTCCTTACCCAGACAACGAACAAACTGGGGTGAGGTTTTTAGAAACACCCGCAACCGTATGGGGTGCAGAGTCGGTTTTGATCGACGAAATAAGTCGCTGCAAGCCTGAGCATCAAAACCGACTTTTTTCTCTCGTTCATGAGCGGCGCATTCAGGGTATTGCTTTGTCAAAACTGCGATACCGATGGGCTGCCATGAACCCTGCGGCGACAGACCAATCTGACCTTGAGAGCTACACAGGATCCGAGCCTTTAGATCCTGCCTTGGCTGATCGATTTGCGCTTTTCATAGAGGCGGTGGATTGGCAAGACCTCACCGAAGAAGAGCGATGCGCAGTGGCATCCCCTGCCGGAGAAGGAAAGCTTGCCGAAATCAATTCTCAACTCAAGAGGCACATAGCAACTTGCCGTTCGCGCTTCATCGCTATGTTGCAAAACTGCCCTCCGAGTTTGCTCGCATACGTCACTACTGCTGTGACTGCACTCAATGGCGCCAATGTCAGAGTTTCACCTAGGCGGGCAAGGCTTATCTCGCGTAATTTGCTTGCTGCATTTGTTTTGGAGGGCGATTTGCATCACAAAACAGCGCGCCTGGTTTTGCAAGCTAGCTTGCCCCAATGCACATGGGGCAACGAGATAGCTAAAAACGTATTAGATGCAACACACCGACTTGCTTGGGACGCCTATTCCCAAAGCGAAACGCGTTGGATCGACTTGATGCTTGCAGAGGCGCGCTTAGATCGAAAGCTGCAAGTGTTAATCAAACATTGCTCCTCACCAGACGATGGAACGCAAGCCGTTGCACAAACTTTAGCCAGCGAACCCAAAGATCGTGCCGCTGCTTTTGCATTTGCTCTCTATCCGGCTGCTGTTATGGGCAAATTGCCCATTGGCTCAGAAGGCGCAAACGATCTTGGACGGATCGCGACAAATATATTAAGTGTGGATGCCGAAGTAACTTGGACTGAGCGCGGCAGCACACAAGCAGCGCATCACCCAGGCTATGACGCTTACGCACGGGTACTCAGCAAGCTAAATGGAGCTAGAGCAGAGAGAGCAAAACAATTTTTTTGCTGGTGTTTGACCGAGCAAATTGAGATTGAAAAGCCAGCAGAGCTTGAAAAGCAAATCGAAGACTGCGCACAACTGCTCAAATCAAAGGTGGCTATATGAGTATGTTCTGGGTCCATCATGCTCGCAAAGAGGCGAACTCTGGCTACGGCGGGCCACCCTCACGCACTAGGAAAGAGCGCATCACCGCTACCCTTCTTGGAAATGACGATGGAAAAATTCGTTGTCCGCGAATCATTCGCATTGGCTTTAACTTAAAGCAAGGAGAGGATCCGCTTACCTATCTGCACGACTTATTGGAGCAAGAAGGTTATGGCAGCGCGGAGGAGTTGCGCGGGCGTTTCGATATTCCTAAGCACGCCTATGTTTGTCGGCCCTCTTTGAAGCCTGGTCATTCTTTAAATGGCAAACCGGATGTGGTGCTGAAACAAGCCCTCATGCTCGGCTTGTGTACCGCCCAAATGTTTGACCCTACACGCCCAGTGATTTGGACCCGCTCTAGCTTATCGAGGGTGGTTGATTTATTTGACATACAAGGGTTTTACCAATGACACCTCTTTTATTTGAATCTTTGCTACGAGAGCTAATGGATGAGAACCCATTTGCAATTCGAGCTGCGCTTCGCATTTTGAAAGTGCAATACACCGACGACATTCCAACGCTTGCTGTGACTTGCCAAGCGCAGCCAAGCTTGTTGGTTAACCTGGCTTTTTTGGGCAAACATGCCAAAACGGAGTCGCAAGTCAAAGCCGTGGTGGCGCACGAGTTTTTACATGTGCTGCTACGCCACACAGAGGGTCGACAACCGCTCTCATATGCAAGGCATATCGCTTTTGACGCGGTGATCAATGCCATCATCCATCGCCAGTATGGTGAGGCATATTCTTCGATGATGGCGAATTACTACGCATCCGCCACAGGTTTGCAAAAGCTACTTAGACCCATGAATGCCGAGGAGTTGGCGTGGTGCGAAAAAATGCCTGACAACATACCGCAGTGGGCGCATGCATGGCAAGCTTTATATGCAGGCAAGTTGGTAACCGACGATATTGAAGAGCTTGCACAAACTGTTGCCAAAGAAACACTGACACCAAATGGTGAAAAGGACTATGGCCCTTTTAATCTCGACTCGCAAGACAAAGGTGAAACGCCACTTTTAGGCAATCATGATGATCTTGGCCAAGAATTAGAGGGCGACATGGCTAAGGCAGTGGAAGAAGCCCTGAAACAAATGAATGGCCACGGTATTTGGCGAAGCCCCCAAGAGAGAAATATCGGAGGCGCCATAGCCAGCACCTTATTTAAAGAGAACGACACGGCACTTCGAAAGTGGGAAGTTAAGACCCTTGCACTCATCAAGCAACACATCACGCCAGACAAAAACACGCGTGCACAAAAAGAGCAAGCTTGGTCTTATCGAATTCCAGTCCTTCATCCAGGCGATAGGCGTGCATTTTTAAAATCACAATGGTCCCCTTTTCTTCCTGAATCTACTTGGGTTGGCCAACGCTTGGCACCTGACGGCACAGCGCAGGTCTACTTAGATGTCAGCGGCTCCATGCATCAAGAAATGCCTGCCATCATTCATCTATTGAATAGATTGGGGCGATACATACGACGCCCGTTTTGGGCATTTAGCGATGTCGTAGCCCCTGCCCTCATTGAAAAAGGACAACTACGTACATCCACCACAGGTGGCACCTCTATGCGTTGCGTGTTGGAACATGTGGCTAAAACAAGTCCCTCTGCAGCCATTGTGATTACCGATGGGTACATAGAAGCGATCACTAAAACCCAAGCTGCAAAAGCACAAAGCTGCAAGTTACATATTTTGGTAACGCGATCTGGAAACCCGCTGCATATTGCTAGTGCAGGTTTACCGTACACCCAACTTGATAAGGTGCCCGCATGATTCATTTTGCAGAAGCAGTATTGCCTGGTCACCCCGATAAGTTTTGCGACCGTGTAGCGGACGCCATCGTGGCCGAGGCTATCAAGGCCGACCCCGAAGCTTTTGCACAAATAGAAGTGGGCGTGTGGTCTGACGAGGCATGGATATCTGGCACCATCGTGTCTAGACACGAAATGGCACACACACCAACTGAAATTTTGGTGAATGTTGGGCTATCGATTGGATTGAACGCCACCAACCACATCGATGCCACACGCTATCGGGTGAGAGATGTAGTTTGTCAGTACCGAGAAGATCCAACTGAGGGTCGAAAGGTCTGTGATGATCAAAGCATTGTGGTGGGTTATGCAGGTTACGACAGACACACCCGCTTCTTACCACCGGAGCAATATGCGGTCCACACTTTGGTCACGCAACTATGGCAAGACTGTTTAAGTGGCGCACTACACGGCTGTGGGCCTGATGGCAAGTTACTAATGACCATGCGTGAAGAGGCAAATCACTGGGTCATAGAAAAAATATTGGTCACCCTACAACACCCAAAACAGATGGCGCTACTGGATATGACGCTTGGTGTTCACCGAAGCCTTCAAAAGTGTTACTTGGCTATGCAACAGCGAGATTCGCGCTGGCAGCAAAACTGGGGAGACATTGAAATTTTGGTCAACCCTAACGGTCCTTTGTGGCGAGCGGGTAGTGATGGCGATAACGGTCAAACTGGGCGCAAGTTGGTCATGGACTACTACGGACCACGTATTGCAATCGGTGGCGGCGCACTGGCTGGCAAACACCCTGCACACATAGACCGAATGGCAGCAAGATGCGCAAGAAATGCTGCCATTGAAGCAGTGAAGGCAGGAACCAAAGACTGCACTATTCGGCTAGCGTATGCGCCCAACACCAATGTGCCACTACAAGAAATATGGGAAATGGAGCGAGGTGGATTGAAGCCGAGAAATGGGCACTTCAACTTTGATGCCATGCTGAGCAAAACATCTTGCCTTGAATTTCAGAATGAAATTGGCGTTGGAGTTTATGGATGGAAGTTGGATTGAAAAAGAGCTGAATTTGATGGCGCTAGGCAATCAATACTGAACCAACCCTCAAACCAAAACCGATAGCTCAATCAAATTAAAGTCCGGGTCACGCACAT
>CAYFLF010000169.1:0-4422 GCA_964343725.1 uncultured Bordetella sp. | reverse complement strand
ATTGCCCACGCCTTGGTCGATCGCCGCAAGGCTTAGCAAATTCAACTAAAAAGTGAAGCCAACAATAGCGAACCTGGCTATAAAAATACAAACGCCAAGACTATCGCTTGGCTACTTTGACGTCGTGCTTGTCTTTGCCCGAGTTTTTAGAGGCAGTTTTAGCTCCACCGTTGCCTTTGGCAGTTTTGCTTCCCTTTGCCCCTTTTTTACGCCTTGCGATTGCTTCGGGCGATAAATCAAGTTTGCCGTTGTCTGCAACCGTGGCCGTGACGTCTTCCACGACACGCATGGTTCTTGGAATCAGCAGAGCGGAGCCAGCTTTGATGATCATCTTGGCCGGAATATTGTTGACCGCGCGGAAATCCGCCTCGCTCATCCCCACACGTTTGGCTGCCTCGGCGGGTTTCATATTGGTCGGGGCAATCCAAGCAGTCCATGAAGCCATGCGACCGATACCAGAGGACTCGTAATTGCGCTGAAACACCTCTGCTTTGTCCCACGGTAGCAAGATAGATGGCGTTCCAGCCGCCAACAACACAGGTCGACTAGCAGATGGGTTGAGAGACTTGAAATCCTCCACGCTGATCTCCGCCAATTTGGCAGCAAAGGTCACATCCATATCGCGCGGAAGTGGCACGCTCTGAAAATAAGGGTGGTTGGGGATGCTGAACAACACCACGTTGTAGGCTGGCGGGTTGCCCACGATATTTTTCATGGCTTGGAGTTTGGGCACATACATCCGCGTCTCCATCGGCATATTCAGATCGACATAGCCCGTGGGCAGGCCAGCGCGTTGGTTGCGGGCAATGGCTTTGCCTACATTGCCTTCGCCCCAGTTGTAAGCGGCCAAAGCCAGATGCCAATCGCCAAACTGTTTATAGAGACGCTCCAAATAGTCCAAGGCGGCGCGGGTGGACGCTTGTACATCGCGCCTGTCATCGCGGAAAACGTTTTGTTTCAGGTCGAAACTTTTGCCAGTAGCTGGCATGAACTGCCACATGCCGCTGGCGCGGGCGCTGGAGACAGCTTGTGGGTTGAAGGCACTCTCAATAAAGGGCAACAAAGCCAATTCACTGGGCATGTTGCGTTGCTCGAGCTCTTCAACAATGTGAAAGAGATATTTACTCGATCGCTCTCCCATGCGCTGCAAATAGTCTGGTTTGGCGGCATACCACTGGGTGCGATCGACCACCAGATCGGTCTCCAAATCGGGCATTTTGTAGCCCTTGCGGATACGTTCCCACAAGTCATTGGGCAGTTTGAGATTGGCGACGGTATTGCCAGTCAAACTGGCCTTGCCCATGGGGCTTAGTTCGGAGGTCTTCTCTGGCGCTACGTCCCCAGTTTGAGTTTGACCAGGTAGGGGCTGTAATGGCGCACAAGCTGGTAAAACAGCAAGGAAAAGGCTAGTCAAGAAGACGAGGGGGAAGAATCGCATTAGAAGTTGTTTTTCCATTCCCGCAGGGCGGCAAATAAGCTGACGTCGTCGTTTTGCACTTGCGCAGAAAGCCCCGCATGTTGGGCCACCGATTGCCGCACGGAACTGTGTCGACTCCTAAGAAACGGGTTGATCTTCAACTCATTTCCCAAATCAGCGGGCAGGGTGGGGAGGTTTTGCGCGCGCAAGCTTTTGCAATGCGCGTGGTAGTTTTGTAGGTCTTGGTTGTGGGGCTCAACCGCAAGGGCAAATTTCAAGTTGGAGAGAGTGTACTCGTGCGCACAACACACGCGGGTGTTGGCAGGTAGGGCGGCCAAAGCATCCAAAGATGCCAGCATTTGCGTAGGCGTTCCTTCAAAAATACGCCCGCATCCTCCTGAAAACAGGGTGTCACCACAAAAAAGCACGGGCGCTTGCGGGGCATTGGGCAAAAAGTAAGCGATATGTCCTGCCGTGTGGCCTGGTACGTCGATCACTTGGACGGTTTGTCCCAAAAGTTGGAAGGGCGCGTCTGGCAAGGCAGGGGTGAGGGGTTCGGGAATATTTTCGCGAGCAGGTCCATACACTTGCGCGCCAGTGGCTTTGCGCAACTCTTCCACCCCGCCAATGTGGTCTGCATGGTGATGGGTGACTAGAATCGCGGCCAAGTTAAGCCTTTCGCGGCTTAAAACCTCCTTCACTGGCTGGGCGTCACCCGGATCGACGACCACTGCTTGGCCGTCCTGGTGCCATAGCCACAAGTAGTTGTCTGAAAAAGCGGGTATTGCAATAAGTTTCATGGTGTCCACATCTCTCAAAACCGATAGTTTGCACGAATGGCTCCAAACACCGCCAGGGCAGTACATGCTGGCGTGGGAACAAAAGCATTTTGACCGTGCGGTTTCAGACGCTTTCGGCTTTCATGCGCTGCAACTGGGATTGTCCCAATGCGACGCCTTGGCTGCAAACCGTATGCCGCATAAATTTATGGCGTGTGAAACTGTGCCAACCGACTATGCGTTGGATAGGCCCTTATTCCTCACCAATTACGAAGCCCTGCCATTTTCCGATGCCAGTTTGGACTTGATCGTTTTGCCCCACACATTGGAATTGAGTTACGACCCGCACGCGACCTTGCGCGAAGTGGAGCGTGTCTTGGTACCCGAAGGCAGGGTGGTCATTGCTGGCATGGAGCCCCTGAGCCTGTGGGGTGCCAGCAAAGCCTTGGGGCGAGGCGTGCCAGAGTTTGGCGATTTGATCAGCCAGCGCCGTATTCGCGATTGGCTCAAGCTCTTGAGTTTTGAGGTGGACCACCACACCAGTGGATGCTTTCGCCCCATGCTTCGCACCGAGCGTTGGTTGCAACGCATGCGCTGGATGGACACCTTGGGCAGTCGATGGTGGCCACTCTCAGGTGCGGTTTACTTTGTGCAGGCAGTCAAGCGTGTGCGCGGGATGCGTTTAATTTCACCTGTCTGGAAGAAAGCGCAACAGCGTGCTGCAGCCACCGTGACAACCGCATCCAAAGGGATGGAATGAAAGAAGTAGACATCTACACAGACGGAGCCTGCAAAGGTAATCCTGGACCGGGCGGCTGGGGTGCTTTGCTGCGCGCGCGAAGCGGCCATGAAAAGGAAATCTATGGCGGTGAATTGGAAACCACCAATAACCGCATGGAACTCACCGCCGTCATACGCGCCATCGAGTCCTTGAAGTCCCCTTGTGCGGTGGCGCTCTATTTAGACAGCGAATATGTGCGCAAGGGCATTACCGAATGGATACACGGCTGGAAAGCCCGCGGCTGGCGCAATGCTGCCAAACAACCAGTGAAAAACGCAGATCTCTGGCAAAGACTCGATGAATTGGTGCATGGTGGCGAGCACGAGATCCAATGGCATTGGGTCAAGGGGCACGCAGGGCATGTGGATAACGAACGAGCAGACGCGTTGGCGAACTTGGGTGTGGAAAAGGCGCTGTCTCAATCGTGACACTGGATCGCTTTTTTCTCGGTTGAGCAAAACCACCCCTTGGCTGTTACATTTCCAATGTTTTTTGCTCCTTGAATCGTCCCCAACATGGCATCTAAAAAAATTTATACCGTCGTTGCAGTTGCTGGCATCCTGACGGCATCATCGATCGCTTGGTGGTACCAAAACGCGAACAAATCAGCGATGGGCATTACCGTAGCGAGTGGTCCTGGCGGTGGTGGCAGAGCAGTGGGTGTTGAGTTGGTCAATGTCAAAAAGATGTTGTTGCGCGACGATGCCGAAGCCGTTGGAACCTTACGCTCACGCCAAAACGTGATGATGCGCCCAGAGGTTGCCGGTCGCATCATGTTTTTGGGGTTTGGCGACGGGACGCGTGTCAATGCGGGCCAAGTCCTAGTGCAACTAGACGACACTTTGCAACGGGCAGAAGTCCAACAATCGCTTGCGCAACTCTCCATTGCCAAAGCCAATCACAAACGCAACCAAGAGCTGGTCGCACAAAATTTTGTCGCGCAAAGGGTGTTGGATGAAAGTGCTGCCAGCTTACAAGTGTCTGAAGCACAGGTCAGTTTGTCATGCGCTCGTCTAGAGCGTATGCGCATCGTGGCGCCTTTTAGCGGCGTAGTTGGCATTCGCAATATCAATGTAGGTGACTTTGTCAAAGACGGTGCTGACTTGATCAACCTTGAAGACATCAGCATTTTGTATGTCGATTACCGCTTGCCCGAAAGGTACCAAGCCAAACTAGCGCCTGGGCAAATTGTGGAACTCAAAATCGACGCCATACCGGGGCGATTGTTCAAAGCCAAGGTAGAAGCCTTAGACCCTCTGATCGAGCCCAATGGCCGATCTATTGGTATGCGTGCCGTATTGCCCAATGGGCCGGGAGAGCCCATCGCGCCGCCTGGGGGCAAAAAACCAGACGCTGCGGGTGCCCCTGCCGCTAAACCGGCTTCAGGTCCTGCCTCAGCCCCAGTTGTGACGCAAGCCCCTAATAAAAACCCACAAGGGGCTCCC
>CAYFLF010000168.1:0-4442 GCA_964343725.1 uncultured Bordetella sp. | reverse complement strand
CTTTTAGGTAGCCGTCGCGACTGGTCCACCTTGGAATCGGAATACCCCCACTACCGCATGCGTGACGACCGTGAGCTGCGTTGTTATTTCCTCACCGTCGAGTTCATCCAAAAAGGCCCGCAAGTGGGCGCGCTGGTAGCTGACGAAGTGCGTCGCAATTGGATGGCGATGCGCGAGGCCGATGACGGATGCACCTTAGCCGCTGACCGTTTGTATGACGCCAAGTTTTTGACGGCTTTGGATATTTGGCGTAAAGCCAGACTGATGGTTGAGCATTCACGCCCTGTCACCGCGCGTAATGCGGTGCAGATCGTCGCACCCCAAGTGGCGCCCATGATCAAAGACGCCTACAACAACGCCACGCAGTTTTTGGCCAAACATATTGCCGCCCCGCAAAAAATCCGCCAAGAACTGGTTGTCATGGCGCTCGTACGGGTGGCTTCGCAAGACCCTGATGTCGCCGCCAAATTGATGCGTACCAAATGGCAGCCCTACCTCACGACAGAAGAACGGCATTGGGTGTGGGGGGTCATTGGTCGTCAGTCCGCCATGCGTTTGGACGACGACGCACTAGACCACTACGCCCGCGTTGCGCACGACAAAGATTTGAACGACGACATGCTCGCCTGGAAAGTTCGTGCGGCGCTTCGCGCAGGCCAGACGCCTAAATGGCCTTTGGTGGAGAGTGCGATTCAAGCGATGAGTCCAGACGCTCGCAAGGAACCCGCTTGGACCTACTGGTACGCACGCGCTCTTTTGAGCCGCAAAAAATCTACCCCAGCAGTCCAGCAAGAGGCGAACGCTTTGCTCGAGAGCATCGCTGGCGTCAAAGGTTTTTACGAACAACTTGCCTTGGAAGAGCTAGGTCGCAAAGTCTCCGTCCCCGCCAAACCATCCGCTCCAAGCGCTGAAGAAATGGAAGTGGCAAGACGGAATCCCACACTGCAACGCGCACTTTATGCCATCGCTATTGGCTTAAGAAGCGAGGGTGTTCGCGAGTGGAATTACGGTACCAACCTAGTCAACGCGCAAGGCCAAATGGGTGCGATGACCGATCGCGAATTACTGGCGGCCGCGCAATTGGCCTGCGAACACCAAGTCTGGGACCGATGCATCAACACCAGCGAGCGGACGCGTTCGGTAGTTGATTTTGATCACCGCTTTCCCATGCCTTTTAAAGACGCTGTGATCCAGCGCGCGCGTGCCATCAACCTCGACCCAGCTTATGTTTACGGCTTGATTCGACAAGAAAGCCGCTTTGTGATGGACGCCAAATCGAATGTCGGTGCGTCTGGTCTGATGCAAGTCATGCCCGCCACCGCACGATGGACCGCTAAAAAGATTGGGTTAACCGGCTTCACCCCAGACCAAATCAACGACCGCGATACCAACATCGCCATCGGCACTGGGTACTTGAAGTTGGTTCTCGACAGCTTTGAAGGCTCCATGCCACTGGCCGCAGCGGCTTACAACGCAGGCCCAAGTCGGTCGAGACGTTGGCGCGCACCCAATGACGGAACAGGCCCTGTTTTGGAAGGCGCTATTTGGGCCGAGAACGTCCCGTTCAACGAAACCCGGGACTATGTAAAAAAGGTTTTAGCTAACACCACCAACTATGCGGCCATGATCACTGGTCAACCCCAATCTCTAAAAGCCAGGCTCGGGACGGTGGGCCCTCGAGACAAGTCCGCGCCTGAGGAAAACCTAGAGTTGCCCTAACTCACAAGCTTTATTCGAGACGGCCGTACTCCCAAACCTCTGATTGAGGCGGGTTTTAAGCCCTGATTACGCATTTCTAAGACCAGGCCTCTTGAAATCGCTACGAATTGGCCTAAAATTAGCACTCAATGGATGGGAGTGCTAACAAATCCTTTGTTTTCACCCCGCCATGCGGTAAATGATGGCTTCCTCAACGGAAGTCATCGTGTTTTTAAAACCTTTAGTTCCAATTTGGAGATGCAATGAAACTTCGTCCTCTCGCCGATCGCGTGATCGTCAAGCGTATTGATAGCGAAACCAAAACTGCCTCGGGCATCGTGATCCCCGACTCAGCCGCTGAAAAGCCAGACCAAGGCGAAATCTTGGCTGTTGGTCCTGGCAAGAAAAATGACAAAGGCGAACTCGTCGCCATGAATGTCAAAGTTGGCGAACGCGTGTTGTTCGGCAAATACAGCGGCCAAACCGTCAAAGTTGACGGCGAGGAGTTGTTGGTCATGAAGGAAGACGATCTCTTCGCAGTCGTCGCTTAATGACTTCCCACGAACCTTTATTGAAACACTGGAGATATTGATATGGCAGCAAAAGACGTAATTTTTGGCGGCGATGCCCGCGCACGTATGGTCGAGGGCGTTAACGTCCTAGCCAACGCAGTGAAAGTCACCCTCGGCCCTAAAGGCCGTAACGTGGTGCTCGAGCGCTCATTCGGCGCTCCTACCGTGACCAAGGACGGTGTGTCCGTTGCAAAAGAAGTCGAACTCAAAGACAAATTGCAAAACATGGGCGCACAAATGGTCAAGGAAGTCGCTTCTAAGACTTCTGACAACGCTGGTGACGGTACAACGACCGCTACCGTGTTGGCACAAGCCATCGTGCACGAGGGCATGAAGTACGTAGCCGCAGGCATGAACCCCATGGACTTGAAGCGCGGCATCGACAAAGCTGTTCACGCTTTGATCGATCAACTCAAGAAGGCTTCTAAGGCCACCACCACTTCCAAAGAGATTTCCCAAGTCGGTTCTATCTCTGCTAACAGCGACCACAGCATCGGCGAAATCATCGCCAAGGCCATGGACAAAGTCGGCAAAGAAGGCGTGATCACCGTGGAAGACGGCAAGTCATTGGAAAACGAACTCGACATCGTCGAAGGTATGCAGTTTGACCGTGGCTACTTGTCACCCTACTTCATCAACAACCCTGACAAACAAGCGGCGTTGCTCGACAACCCATTTGTCTTGTTGTTCGACAAGAAGATCAGCAACATCCGTGATTTGTTGCCCACATTGGAAGCTGTTGCCAAAGCAGGCCGTCCTCTGTTGATCATTGCGGAAGAAGTCGAAGGCGAAGCCTTGGCTACTTTGGTGGTCAACACCATCCGTGGCATCTTGAAGGTCGTAGCTGTTAAGGCTCCAGGCTTTGGCGATCGTCGCAAAGCCATGTTGGAAGACATCGCGATTCTGACTGGCGGCAAAGTGATTGCAGAAGAAGTTGGCTTGACACTTGAAAAAGTGACCTTGGCTGACCTCGGACAAGCCAAGCGTATCGAAGTAGGCAAAGAAAACACCATCATCATCGACGGTTCTGGTGCCGCTGCTGACATCGAAGCCCGCGTCAAACAAATCCGCGTGCAAATCGAAGAAGCTACCAGCGACTACGACCGCGAAAAACTGCAAGAGCGCGTAGCCAAATTGGCTGGCGGTGTTGCCGTGATCAAAGTGGGCGCTGCCACTGAAGTCGAAATGAAAGAGAAAAAAGCCCGCGTGGAAGACGCTCTGCACGCTACACGTGCCGCAGTGGAAGAAGGCATCGTGGCTGGTGGTGGCGTCGCATTGTTGCGCGCACGCCAAGCAGCTGGCACCATCAAAGGTGACAACGCCGACCAAGACGCTGGTATCAAACTGGTGTTGAAAGCCATCGAAGCACCTCTGCGCGAAATCGTTTACAACGCTGGTGGCGAGCCATCTGTCGTGGTGAACGCTGTGTTGGCTGGCAAAGGCAACTACGGTTTCAACGCTGCCAACGACACCTATGGCGACATGATCGAAATGGGTATCTTGGACCCCACCAAAGTGACACGTACAGCTCTGCAAAACGCAGCGTCTGTCGCCGCTTTGATGTTGACCACAGAAGCCATGATCTGTGAAGCTCCAAAGGCTGACGCACCTGCTGGTGGCGGTATGCCTGATATGGGTGGTATGGGCGGCATGGGCGGTATGGGCATGTAATTGCTCCTTGCCTGAGGCGCCATACCGGCGTTGCAAGGGCTTGTCGTGGCGATGCCACTGCCTACGCCCTTGCGCCTTGGTCTGGCACCTCATGCTGCGTCGAAGATGTTCTTCGCAAAATAAAAAATCCCCGCTGAACGGGGATTTTTTTATTGCATCAGGGCTTCTAGTTTGACGGCATCCACGCAGAAAGCGCGAATGCCTTCGGCTAGTTTTTCTGTGGCCATGGCGTCTTCGTTAAGAGCGAAACGGAAACTTGCCTCCGTGTGATGTACCTGCGGCACATCTAGATTTTGTGCGGCCTCTTTGCTCAAGGCTTGCGTCAAAGGTTCAGCCGATGCGCCTAACTGCGCAAGAAGGTCTGGCGCAATGGTCAATAAATCGCATCCAGCGAGCGCTCTAATTTGCCCAATATTGCGAAAACTCGCGCCCATGACTTCTGTCGCAATGCCGTGACGTTTGTAATAGTTGTAAATCTGGCGAACAGATTTCACGCCAGGG
>CAYFLF010000167.1:0-4449 GCA_964343725.1 uncultured Bordetella sp. | reverse complement strand
TAGCTGGTGCAGAAGGCGTGGTGATAACAGGGGTAACGGATGTGGTGGGCGGTTGAATGACTGGAGCTAATGGCGTTTTAGGTGGGGGAGTTTTAGGCGCCGCAACAGGAGGAGGCGGTGGCGCAGCATCAGTTAACAACAAGGCCTCAACTGACTCTTGCGTCAACGTGATGGCTTGACGCGCCAAGCCAGATTGGATGAGCCACAACAAAACAGCATGCAACGCTAGCACCAACAGCAAGCTGGGTAAGCGCTTGGTTGGGGTACGTTGTGGGTAGGTGCTGGTTTGATTCAATCGATGCATCACGAAATACAAATTGCTAACAGGGTAAACACCATTATCAACAAGCCATGATTCAAGAAAAATCTGATCGTCAATTCGTATGATGTTAAGTGATAAGGGTTCATCCCTTGTTTTGGAATTCACAACCCTGATCTAGGAGACGGACAGATGAAGAAAAGAAACTTTGCAAAACTGATGGCTGTAGTCTGCGCATTTAGCGCCACGGCATTTTCGTTTCATGCAAATGCAGATACCAAGATGGTGCTCAAAGCCTCTGATGTGCATCCTTTAGGTTATCCCACTGTTGAAGCCATCGTGCGCATGGGTAAAAAACTCGAGACTGCAACCAATGGTCGTCTCTCTATCCAGATGTTCCCATCCATGCAATTGGGTGGCGAAAAGGAAATGATCGAGCAGGCCCAAGTGGGCGCCTTGCAAATCGCGCGTATTTCAGTTGGCGCTATGGGCCCCGTGGTAGACGAGGTCAATGTATTCAATATGCCATTTGTTTTCCGAGATGAAGCGCATATGCGCAAAGTGATCGATGGCCCTATTGGTCAAGAACTCTTAGAGCGTATGACCAATGGCCCAGGCTCACGTTTAGTCGCTTTGGGTTGGATGGATGCTGGGACGCGAAACGTGTATGCCAAGAAAGCTGTTTCCACTCCTGAGGACCTCAAAGGCATGAAGATCCGGATGATGGGAAATCCCTTGTTCGTTGAAACCATGAATGCCATGGGGGGTAACGGAGTTGCTATGGGTTTCAATGAACTGCTTCCAGCACTTCAAACTGGCGTGGTGGACGGCGCTGAAAATAACCCGCCTACATTGCTCGCCCAAAATCACTACACCGTGTCTAAAGTGATGAGTTTGACTGGTCACTTGATCATTCCTGAAATTTTCGTTTTCTCTAAGAAGTCATGGGAAGGTTTAAGTAAAGAAGACCAAGCCTTGATCAAGAAGCTTTCAGCTGAGGCGCAACAAGAGCAACGCAAGCTTTGGGACGACTACACCAAAGAGGCTGAGACAAAACTAAAAGCCTTAGGGGTTCAATTTGCACCTGCAGATAAAGCTGCTTTCTATAAAGCAACGCAACCGATTCGCGACAAATATGGATCGAAATACGCTGCTTTGATCAAGCGAATCCAAGATACCAAGTAATAGCGGTAGGTATTGAACTCGTGGCTGGCTAATTCAATTGCCAGCCACTTTTTATTTGAAATGCTAAATTTATGAAGCAAGCATATACAAATTTGATGGAGCGGCTATACCTGCTGTGCATTGTTTTATCTGGCTTGGCCTTGGTCACCATCACTTTGATCATTCCGTTTGGCGTATTTATGCGATATGTCATGAACAACCCGCAGTCTTGGCCTGAACCAGCCTCTGTTGTCATGATGGTTTTTTTCTCGTTTGTAGGTGGATCTGCTATTTACCGCGCGAATGTTCACATTGCTGTTGAAGCTTTGCTCAATGCGGTTTCGCCTTCTGTTAAATCGTGGATGTTGATTGGGGTGGAGATGTGTATGGGTGTCATCTCCCTATTCATGATGTATTACGGGTTTCAACTTTGCCAAATCACGTGGAACCAGTCGGTGGCTGAGTTTCCAGGTATGCCCGTTGGCCTGGTCTATTCCCCCATTCCTTTAGCTGGCGTATTGACGGCTTTATTTTTGATTGAGCGGTTATGGGTCGGACATCCACCTGCAAGCTCAGTGATGTACAGCGACGGCGCAGTGGAAGTGGAGTAAGTCATGGATATATTGGTCTTACTTGGTTCATTCTCACTTTTGTGTGCGCTGGGATTACCAGTGGCTTATGCCTTGGGCTTATCGGCCATTATTGGAGCGCTTTGGATTGATCTTCCGCTTGAAGCCATCATGCTCAAAATCTCGGATGGCACAGATGACTTCTCTTTACTTGCGATTCCGTTTTTTGTATTAGCCGGAGGCATCATGGCCGAAGGCGGTATGGCTAACCGGCTTATCAATTTAGCCAAAGTGTTCATAGGTTTTATCCGCGGTGGTTTGGCCTTGGTCAATATATTGGCATCGACCTTGTTTGGTTGTATTTCTGGTTCGTCTGTAGCAGACACCTCAGCGATTGGTTCAGTGATGATTCCGCAAATGGTCAAGGCCGGTTTTCCGCGGGTCTTTGCAACCAACGTGACGATTTGTGGGTCGGTGCAAGCTTTACTCATACCTCCCTCGCACAATGCGGTGATTTACTCACTAGCGGCTGGTGGCACCGTATCTGTTGCCCATTTGTTTTTAGCTGGTATCTTGCCCGGTCTGCTATTTGGTTTGTGCTTGATTGGTTTGGTGCTTTGGACAGCGCACAAAAGAGATTACCCCAAGGGTGAGCCTGTTGCTTTGAAAGACGTCCCCAAAATCGTGACCGATGCGTTGTGGGGTTTGGTCACGATTGTCATCATCATGGGCGGAATTTTGTCTGGTGTCTTTACACCGACTGAATCTGCGGCCGTTGCATGCGTTTACGCCTTCTTGGTCACTTTCTTGGTTTACCGTGATTACCACTGGAGTGAATTGCCTCGCATGGTGCATCGCGTCGTGAAAACGGTGTCGATGGTGATGATGTTGATCGGTTTCTCCGTAGCGTTTGGCTACATGATGACCTTGATGCAAATTCCAGCCAAGATCACCTATTTCTTTTTGAGCATCTCCGACAACAAGTACGCATTCCTTTTCATGGTCAATATCTTGTTGCTTTTGTTGGGCACCTTCATGGATTTGGCGCCGATGCTATTGATCTGTACCCCTATCTTCATGCCTGTGATTGCTAAATTGGGAATTCATCCCGTGCACTTTGGAATGATCATGATTTTGAATTTGGGCATTGGTTTGATCACCCCTCCTGTAGGCCCTACCTTGTTTGTAGGCTGTGCAGTGGGTAAGGTGACGATGGAGCAAGTCTCTAAAGAACTCTGGCCGTTTTATGGAGCCATGTGTATGGCCTTGCTATTGGTGACCTATGTGCCTGCACTGTCTTTGTGGCTGCCAGGGCTGTTATAGACACATGCATGCAAACGGTATTTATTACCCACCCGACGCATAAGTTTCACACCTATTTTGGTCAAACCGCGTTAGCGCAATTACAAAAAATTGCGCAGGTGCGTTGCAATCCTTCGCAAGATGATCTAGAGGGCGAGGCACTCTTAAAGCACATTCAAGGTTGTGCAGTGGTGATTGCTTATCGCCAAACACCATTTGACCAGCAGGTATTGGCGGCCATGCCAGAAGTATTAGCTGTAGTGCGATGCGCTGTTGATATTCGCACCATCGATGTAGAAGCTGCCAGCGCACAAGGTATTTTGGTTACCCAGGCTAGTCCAGGCTTTGGCCCTGCTGTTGCAGAGTGGGTGGTTGGCGTAATGGTTGATTTGGCGCGGGGTATCAGCCAAGCTAGGGCCACATACCAGTCGGGACAGTTTCCAGTTGCCAATATGGGGCGCCAATTACGCGACGCACATCTTGGCGTTGTTGGCTATGGCCACATAGGGCGTATTGTTTGTCACATTGCACAAAGCCTAGGCATGCATGTGAGCGCGCACGACCCATTTGTAGCCAATGGGGATGTGGGTGTGCAAATGTTGGATTTGCCAGAGTTGCTTGCGCAGTCTGATTTTGTAGTGTGCTTGGCTGTTGCGAATGCGCAAACTGAAAATCTATTCAACGCCACAACTTTTGCCAAGATGAAGCAAGGGGCTTTCTTTATCAACCCGTCCCGTGGAAATTTAGTCGATGAAGCGGCCTTGCTTGCTGCATTAGACAGCGGACATTTAGCTGGCGCGGCCCTTGACGTTGGCAGAGCGCCGGACCAAATGCCAAGTCCCATGTTGGCAGCGCATCCCCATGTAATTGCTACACCCCATATCGGTGGTTTGACGCCGCAAGCTATTGAGCACCAAGCCATTGAAACCGTCGCTCAAACTGAACAAATATTGCGCGGCATCGCGCCAGTAGGTTCGGTTAACGCAACTTTTGCACATAGATTGTCAAGGTTATCCTTGGCTACTAAATAAACGAAAAAACTACTTTCGCGCCATCTCCCAACTTAATATTTATGCCCCATTCAACCCCAACCATTACCAAACTACGCGTGATCCCAGTCGCAGGACACGACAGCATGTTGCTCAACCTCTCTGG
>CAYFLF010000166.1:0-4454 GCA_964343725.1 uncultured Bordetella sp. | reverse complement strand
TTGCGAGGGTTTTCGTAGTGGTCGATTACTTTTTCTGAATAAGCCATCTTGTTTTCCTAAATTCTGTTCAAAGCGATTTAATGCGCCGCCCATTGGATGGTCGAGAGGTCAATGCCTTCTTTGTACATGTCCCATAAGGGGCTTAAATCGCGCAGTTTGGCGACGTTGAAGCGAATGGTTTGAATGGCGTAGTCGATTTCTTCTTCGGTAGAAAAACGACCGACCGTCATGCGCAAGCTGCTATGGGCTAATTCGTCGCTACGGCCCAAAGCCCGTAGCACATAGCTAGGCTCCAAACTGGCAGATGTACAAGCAGACCCCGAAGACACTGCCAAACCTTTGATACCCATGATGAGCGACTCGCCTTCAACGTAGTTAAAACTGATGTTGAGGTTGTGGGGCACACGTTTTTCTAAGTGGCCATTGATAAAGACTTGTTCGATATCGGCCAAACCGTCCAACAAGCGTTTGCTCAAGGCTTTGGCTTTGGCCAGGTCTTGCGCCATGTCGAGTTTGGCAATGCGGAAGGCCTCACCCATGCCTACACACTGGTGGGTCGGCAAAGTGCCACTGCGCATACCGCGCTCATGGCCACCGCCGTGCATTTGCGCCTCTAGGCGCACACGGGGTTTGCGACGCACATACAAAGCACCGATGCCTTTGGGGCCGTAGGTTTTGTGGGAGGCAAGGCTCATCAAATCGACGGGCAAGGTTTGTAAGTCGATGTCGACTTTGCCCGTGGCTTGTGCTGCATCCACGTGAAAGATGATGCCCTTCTCGCGGCACAAAGCGCCGATTGCGGGAATGTCTTGGATCACGCCGATTTCGTTGTTGACGAACATGACGCTGATCAAGATGGTGTCTTTGCGAATCGCCGCTTTCAGGACCTCCATATCGATCAAGCCATCGGCTTGCACGTCGAGGTAAGTCACGTCAAAGCCTTGGCGCTCGAGCTCACGCATGGTGTCTAACACCGCTTTGTGCTCGGTTTTGACGGTGATGAGGTGCTTGCCCTTGGACTGATAGAAATGCGCCGCGCCTTTGATAGCGAGGTTGTTGGACTCGGTTGCACCCGAAGTCCAGACAATTTCACGGGGATCGGCGCCTATCAAGGCGGCGACGTCCGCACGGGCTTTTTCGACGGCTTCTTCTGCTTCCCAACCCCATGCGTGGCTACGCGATGCGGGATTACCAAAGTGCTCACGCAACCAAGGGATCATGGCGTCGACCACGCGGGGATCGACCGGATTGGTCGACGCGTAATCGAGGTAAATCGGGAAATGTGGGGTCATGTCCATGGTTTAGGCAGGCAGTTTTAGTTTTTCGCGAAAGCATTGCCCAAGGCAAAGACCGAGTTAGGTGCGTTGACGTGGATAGGTTTGGACACGGGCATGGCAGAGATGGCTTTGCGCATGCTGGGCTTGGTTTCAATTTCAAAGCCTTTTGCCAATTGGTCATCGACTAGTTTTTGCAAGCTGACAGAGTCTAAAAACTCGACCATGCGTTGGTTCAAAGAAGTCCACAACTCGTGGGTCATGCATCGGCCAGATTCGCCCATGCAGTTTTCTTTGCCGCCGCAGTGGGTGGCGTCGATGGGTTCGTCGACCGAGACGATGATGTCGGCCACGGTGATGTCAGAGGCTTTACGGCCTAGGGAATAACCCCCGCCTGGGCCACGGGTGGACTCGACGAGTTCATGACGGCGAAGCTTGCCAAACAACTGCTCTAAATAAGAGAGCGAGATTTGCTGGCGCTGGCTGATAGCCGCCAATGTGACGGGGCCATTGCTTTGGCGGAGCGCCAAATCGATCATGGCAGTGACTGCAAAACGACCTTTGGTGGTGAGACGCATGGAGAGCTCCTTAAGTAAAAGTGAGGGCTTTGTCGACTAATTGAGTCAAGTATACCGCAATCCCCACGGAATTGGTCGGGTAATGCTTTTTTAAACCATGACGTTGTCATGGCCAGCCCCGCCAAAGGCCTGTGACCGCAGGAGGGCCAACTGGTCGCGGACGCGGGCGGCGTTCTCGAATTCGAGGTTGCGGGCGTGCTCCATCATGAGCTTTTCTAGGCGTTTGATCTCTTTGGCGATATCGCGCTCGCTCATGTCCTCGATCCGGGCTTTCTCGATTTCGCGCTCCTGCGCCTCTTTGCCAGCCTTTTCGCTGTAGACGCCGTCGATCAAATCGCGCACCTGCTTGAACACCCCTTTGGGCGTGATGCCGTGCAATGCGTTGTGGGCGATCTGCTTGGCACGACGGCGCTCGGTCTCGTCGATGGCTTTTTTCATCGAATCGGTCATGCGATCGGCATAGAGGATGGCTTTACCGCTGATGTTGCGGGCCGCGCGGCCAATCGTTTGGATCAAACTGCGCTCAGAACGCAAAAAGCCTTCTTTGTCTGCGTCCAAGATGGCGACCAGCGAGACTTCGGGCAGGTCAATACCCTCACGTAGCAAATTAATACCCACCAGCACATCAAAAGTGCCTAAGCGCAAGTCACGCAAGATTTCGACGCGCTCGACGGTGTCGATGTCACTGTGCAAGTAACGCACTTTGACGCCGTTGTCGCTCAAATAGTCGGTCAATTGTTCGGCCATGCGCTTGGTCAAGGTGGTGATCAGCACACGTTCTTGTCGTTCCACCCGAATGCGAATTTCTTGCAGCACATCGTCGACTTGGTGGGTGGCGGGACGCACTTCGACCTCAGGGTCGACCAAGCCCGTGGGGCGAACCAGTTGTTCCACGACCTTGCTGGCATGTGTTTTTTCGTACTCGGCAGGCGTAGCCGAGACGAAAACCACTTGGCGCATACGCTTTTCAAACTCTTCGAGTTTCAATGGGCGGTTATCAAGCGCGCTGGGTAAGCGAAAGCCGTATTCCACCAAGGTAGTTTTGCGGGAGCGGTCGCCGTTGTACATGCCGCCCAATTGGCCAATCATGACGTGGCTCTCATCCAAGAACATGACTGCGTCTTTGGGCATGTAGTCAGTCAGGGTGCTCGGCGGCTCGCCAGGTTTGGCGCCAGACAAATGGCGCGAGTAGTTTTCAATGCCTTTGCAGTGGCCGACTTCCGACAGCATCTCCAAGTCGAAACGGGTGCGTTGCTCCAAGCGTTGCGCTTCGACGAGTTTGTTCATGCCGACAAGCTCTTTCAAGCGCTCGGCTAGTTCCACTTTGATGGTTTCGACTGCGGCCAATACGCGGTCGCGCGGGGTGACGTAGTGGCTGGAGGGATAAATGGTGAAGCGCGGGATTTTTTGGCGAATGCGCCCCGTCAACGGGTCAAAGAGTTGCAGGCTGTCGATTTCGTCATCGAAGAGTTCGATACGAATGGCCAACTCGGAATGCTCGGAAGGGAAAACGTCAATGGTGTCCCCTCGCACGCGAAATTTGCCTCGCGAAAAATCAAGGTCGTTGCGCTCGTATTGCATGCGTACCAGCTGCGCGATGGCATCGCGCTGGCCGATTTTGTCGCCAGTGCGCAGCGTCATCACCATACGGTGATAGCTCTCAGGCTCACCGATACCGTAGATGGCAGATACCGTGGCCACCACGATCACGTCGCGGCGCTCCAAGATGCTCTTGGTGCAACTCAAGCGCATTTGCTCGATGTGCTCGTTGATGGCGCTGTCTTTTTCGATAAACAGGTCGCGTTGCGGCACATAGGCTTCGGGTTGGTAGTAGTCGTAGTAGCTGACGAAATACTCGACCGCGTTTTTGGGGAAAAACTCACGAAATTCGCTGTAGAGCTGGGCAGCCAAGGTCTTATTGGGCGCAAAAACGATGGCGGGACGGCCCATACGGGCAATCACATTGGCCATGGTGAAGGTTTTGCCAGACCCCGTCACGCCTAATAGGGTTTGAAAAACTTCGCCGTCGTTGATGCCTTCAACGAGTTCATCTATGGCGGTGGGTTGATCTCCTGCAGGCGGATACGGCTGGAACAACTCAAATGGCGAACCAGGGTAGGAAATAAAGGTGCCAGCGCTTGGGTTTTGAGCACCATCAGCGGCAACTTTGGCTTGCGCTTGGGACTTGGCTTGGGCTAGATCAACGGCTAATGGCGTGGACATGGATTTCTAAAAATGGCTCGCAAAAGCGTGCTTGTAGACGATTAAAATATAGGGAAAACGCGTAAGCCTACCTCAGTCTGCGCTTGACTTCCTCCCAGATCCCTTTTTATCCCCTCTCAAGGACCCACGATGTCACTGTTTACCGCTGTCGAAATGGCACCCCGCGACCCCATTTTGGGCCTCAACGAGCAATTTGCCGCCGACACCAACCCCAACAAAGTAAACCTAGGCGTCGGCGTGTATTTTGACGACAACGGCAAATTGCCTCTTTTAGAGTGTGTACAAGCGGCCGAAAAAACCATGATGGCCCACCCCAGCGCGCGTGGCTATCTGCCCATTGACGGTATCGCCGCCTACGACACAGCGGTCAAGCATTTGG
>CAYFLF010000165.1:0-4486 GCA_964343725.1 uncultured Bordetella sp. | reverse complement strand
TCGCTGACGCGCCATATCAAAGGTGGTTTGCCATTTACGGTATCACCAGAGGCCCAAACGATGTTGACCAGCTATTCTTGGCCAGGCAATGTGCGCGAATTAGAAAACGTGGTGCAGCGTGCCGTGGTGTTATGTGGTGGCCGTGTGATCACGCCAGCACATGTGATGTTTGACGATGCAGGATTAGATGATCAGGCGGCATACGCCAATCAAATCGAAAACCTCGCGCAGTCCATGCCAGGTGCGTCACATACACAACCTGCTTATGCACAACCCGCATACCCCCAACCCGCATCTAGCGCACCCATTGAAATTCGCCCCGCTGAAACCCCTGTCAACTTAGAGCACGCCGTCATGGTGAGCGAGCAACAGGTGATCATGGCAGCGATCCAAAGTACCGACAGTCGTATGGAAGCGGCTGCTAAGTTAGGCATCAGCCCCCGCACATTGCGCTACAAGCTCGCCCAAATGCGTAGCCGTGGCATGACCGAAGGAGTCGCAGCATGATCGATCGTATTTCGAATGCCAACATCCAGTCCATGCTGGAGGTATTGCGCAGTTACCAATCACAAGCTACTGGTAATGCGGGTACAACAACGGAACCCGCAGCCAACAAAGTAGGCCAACCCACGTTTTTTGATTCCGTTAAAAACGCGGTCGACAAGGTCAACGACACACAAAACAAATCTACCGCTCTGTCTGAAGCCTATGACCGGGGCGAAGAAGTACCCCTGACCGAGGTGGTGTTGAACATGCAAAAAGCTTCTCTGGCGTTTGAAGCCACGCTCCAAGTACGCAACAAAGTGATGAAGGCGTATGAAGAAATCATGAATATGCCGGTTTGATGTTGGACTGAAAGACAGATATGGCAACTGACACTCTCAATATGAATGCGATGACCTTGCCCTCGGGTCAGGCTCCAGACGCAAACGCCCCCGCTGGTGCAAACACCAACACGGGTACTGCTCTAAAAGTAGACAACCCCAAACTGCCAGCATGGATCAATTCCAAAGAAGGTCCTGGTGCTTTGGTGATGGATGTCTTGCGCCAACCCAGTGTGCGCAAAGCTTTGCCCTTCATGGTGATTTTTATGCTGCTGATGTCTGTCGCAGTGTTCTTTACTTCCATGAAACCAACGCCTTACCGTCCATTGGTGTTGATGCTCAATGATGCAGACAAACAAATTGCCATTGAGGCTTTGAAAACAGCAGATTTCAAACCAGAAGTCGATCCATCAACTGGACAGCTGTCTGTACCGACAAGCCGCTACCAAGAAGCACGTATGTTGTTAGCCTCTAAGGGTTTACCGCGCACAGAGGTCTCTGGCATGGACAACCTCAAAGACATGCCCGCCATGACCACTAGCCAGTTTATGGAACAGGTGCGCTACAACAATGCGATGGAGCAAGAGCTCTCACGCAGCATTGTGCAAATCGGCGGTATCAAATCCGCTCGCGTGCATTTGGCAGCTCCCAAGCAAAGCGTGTTTGTGCGCGACCGTGCACCAACCAAAGCATCGGTCATCATCACCCGTTTACCTGGCCGCACTATTTCTGCAGCCAATGTGCAGGCGATCATTCAATTGGTGGCATCCAGCGTGCCGTATTTAGCACCAGAAAACGTTTCCGTGGTCGATAACTTTGGCAGCTTGATGAATGAAATGTTGGTCGAGCAACCGCTTGGTTTGACCTCTGCCCAACTCACGCAAAAGCAGCAGATGGAAGACCTCTATCGCACGCGCTTGATTCAGCTGTTAGCACCTATCGTGGGTGAATCCAATGTGAGCGCACAAGTCAGCATGACTTTGGACTTTACCCAAACCGAAGTCACCACAGAAGACTTTGATTCACAAGACAAGGGTCCTAAGACCCGTTCTGAATTGTTTGTTGAAGACCGCAACACATTGCGTGATGCGATTGGCTTGCCTGGTTCGCTAGCCAACACACCCCCAGCACAAAACAATCCGCAAGCCACTACCCAATCGAACGCTGACCCATTAAAAGGCGTGAGCGAGAAGGGCGTGCAAGTCACTGCGCGTAGCACGAAAAACTATGAACTCGACCGCTCTGTGCGTCACACCAAGGGTGCAATGGGCACCATCACCAAAATTGGTGTGGGTGTGTTGATTAATGAGCGTCCGATTCCTGCTGGCACCAAGGTGGAAAAACCTGCTGACGGCTCCGCACCCCCTACCTCGATTCCCTATACACCTGAAGAATTAGAGCGTTTGAACCAATTGGTCAAAGGCGCTGTGGGATTCAACGAGTCTCGTGGTGACGTGGTCACGGTGGTGGCGACTAAGTTTGAGCCACAGTACGACCCTTCGATCGTGCCTTGGTACCGCGATGAAAACTACCAAGTGATGGTCAATGCAGGTGTGGTGGGTGCTATTTTCTTACTCGTGTTGTTGTTGGTAGTGCGTCCGATGGTGCGCCGACTCACAGCGCCTGAGGTGGATCCAGCAGCCGTGGCCGCCGCCGCTGCAGAGGCTGCGAATGCCGAGGCCAAGATGGCGATTGAGGTGGCGACAGCAGAGTCTGCTGCAGCCAAACTCTCTGCCCAGCAAGCCCGCGAAGCACATGAAGCGGAGATTGCAAGAATTGCCGAAGAAGCGATGTTGGCTGCGCAAGAAGCTGCGCGCTTGGCAGAGGAGGCACGTTTGGCCGCAATAGCCAAAGCCGAGGCAGATGCCTTGGCCGCCAAAGCCGCCGCCGAAGCCGCTGTCGCCCAAGCAACTGGCGAAGGCGAAACAGAAGAAATTGAAATTCAAGAAGGCGAATCTTTGGAAGAGGTGAAAGCCCGCATGGCCGCCATGAAGCCTAAGAAACAATCGATTTCTGCAGACCTGCTCAATACTGCCAACTCTTATGATGACAAAGTCGCTCTGATTCGTATGATTGTGGCTGAGGACTCGACCCGCGTGGCTGGCGTTCTCAAGAACTTGATCCGTCAATAAAACCCAATAATTTAAGTTTGAGGACTACAAAATGGCTGATATCAATATGGGAATGTCAGAAGCACTACGTGCTGAGATGGCCAACATCACGCCCACCCAACGCGCAGCAGTATTGATGCTTTTGTTGGGAGAAGAACAAGCGTCTGACATCATCAAATTTTTGAATCCAAAGGAAGTGCAAGCATTGGGTGCTGCCATGGTGGCTGCTGCAGATTTTTCGCAAGAGGCTGTCAACGTTGTGTTGGATGAATTTGTCGAACACTTGAAAAAGCAGTCCACTCTGAGCATGGGCAGTACGGAATATGTTGAAAACGTGTTGCGTAGAGCATTAGGAGACGACAAAGCCGCCTCTGTTTTGAACCGCATCATGCCTGGACAAGCCAGCAAAGGTTTAGAAATCTTGACGTGGATGGATGCCCGTGGCATTGCAGACATGATCAAGGCCGAGCACCCACAGGTGGTTGCCATCATTTTGTCCTTGTTAGAGACTAGCGTTGCGGCGGATGTGCTGACATTCCTCCCGCCCGATATTCGACCAGAAGTGATTCAGCGTGTCGCGAGTTTGGATACGGTTCAGCCATCCGCCATGGCTGAACTAGAAGGCATTATGAAAATGCAATTCTCTAAGAGCGCGTCCTCTCAGTCGTCAAGTTTTGGCGGCGTGCAAGCCGCTGCCAACATCATGAACATGACGAAGACTGCTCTGGAATCGAGCATCATGAATGGCTTGAATGAAATTGACCCCGAGTTGATGCTCAAGATTCAAGACAATATGTTCACCTTTGAGAGCTTGGTGGGCGTCAACAACAAAGGTATTCAGGTGCTCATGCGTACGGTAGAACCTGACATGCTCATGGTGGGTTTGAAAGGCGCTAGCCCAGAATGCCAGGCGCGTTTCTTTGACAACATGTCTGAGCGTGCACGCGGTATGTTCCGCGACGATATGGAAGCCAAAGGTCCACAACGTATGTCCGACGTGGAAGAAGCGCAGAAGAAAATCATGCGTATTGCAAGACAGCTATCTGACTCGGGCGAATTGGTGTTAGGTGGCGGCGACTATGTATAACCATGTGGTGGGAAAACGCTCAGGCCTTAGTTGGCAGGCCGCTTCTCAATTGGGCCTGCACCGTTCGGAATTGGGATATGACGAGACTGTTTGGGGCGAAGACATGCGCCAAGCCTATGCAGACGAACCTTATCCAGCCAAACCGGATGGTTTTTTAACGGATACCTATACATCGGTTACACAAACCTTAACCGAACAAGCGCGTCTGTCGTTGGCTTTGTTGCAGGAGCAAGAAGCAAAAGCTGCATTTGATAACCTGCCCACGCCACCCAAAACTAGTGCATCAGTCAACGAGCACTTGCCCTTTGTGATGGATGATTACGCCGCAGCGAGGCGTATCAAGGTTTTATTGGCAAAAGGACTGCTAAATAAAACTAGCTCAGGTCGATTCGTGGACGATCTTTCCACTGCAAAACCTGACTTCAAAACGGATCAAGAAGAACACAGTTCATCTCTCTCTCATT
>CAYFLF010000164.1:0-4492 GCA_964343725.1 uncultured Bordetella sp. | reverse complement strand
CATACATGCTCAAAGGCTGGGCGGATGGCGAGTTTGAAATCCATTACCCCAAACGTTTCTCACGCTGGTTGAAGTTCATGCGCTTATTACCTTACCGATGGTATTTTGGATTGGTGCGCTCTGCCACCAAAATGTGAGTCTTAGTTACCACCTAAGCCCATCGATCACGCACATGCAAGGCGCAACCAACGCTACTGAAATGTCTCCTGATACAACAGAGCAGGCCGTTTTGCGTGTTGCCGCGTTTTTTGAAACTCTCGGACCTGATGACGTGAAACGTTTAGGGGATTTGTACTGCCATGACGCGCTTTTCAAAGACCCTTTTAATGAAGTTCAAGGAGTCGATGCCATCAAACGGATTTTTTCGCATATGTTTGATGCACTGATTGAGCCACGATTTGTCGTCACGCAAAGCGTCCAACAAGGCACGCATTGTTTTGTCACGTGGGATTTTTTATTCTCCATGCGGCAATTTCAACCAGGCACGACGCAAACGATACGCGGCGCAAGCCATTTGGTTTTTCGCTTTGAAGATGGCTTGTGGCGAATTGCCGTCCATCGCGATTATTGGGACGCTGCTGAAGAGCTCTACGAAAAATTGCCCGTGTTGGGCTCGCTCATGCGCTGGTTAAAAAAACGCGCCAATAGTTAAGCAGCCGTTGGAAGCGTATCTTTGAAAGACGGCCGTTGCGCCATGCGCTCATAAAGTTGCCCCAAATTGGTATGCGCGCCACGCCAATCAATCTGCGGGAAACGGAAATCCAAATAACCAAGGGCCGTTGCACAAGCAATATCAGCCAAACTCATGTGGTTGGCCACACAGAATTGGCGACCGACTAGCGCACGATCCATCGCCACAAGACTGTTTTCTACTTTTTCCAATTGACGGTCGATCCATGCCTGTGAACGCTCCGTGCTCTGCCGACCAGGCCAATGGGCCTCAAGTCGAGCCAAGATGGCCGCGTCCAAGACACCGTCAGCCAAGGCTTCCCAAGTTTTGACTTCTGCACGCTCACGTCCATTGGCTGGAATTAGTTTGCCAACAGGCGATAAGGTGTCCACATACTCCACGATGACGCGCGAATCAAACAAAGCTTCGCCTCCTTCCATCACCAGACAGGGGACTTTGCCAAGCGGGTTGTACTGAGCCATCACCGTATCGGCAGCCCATACGTCTTCGGTCACAAACTGGTATTCCAGTTTTTTCTCGGCCATGACTATGCGCACTTTGCGAACATAGGGACTCGTGATGGCACCAATAAGCTTCATAAATAATTTCTGAATAAAGATCATCATATTTTAAAGAGTTCAGGTAATTGATGCACGTAGAGTGCTACGCCTAAAATCGAAACATGACGCTTTCATCCAACACGACCCAAGTGACCGCTTTGTCTCCACTTGATGGCCGCTATGCCGCCAAGCTTGCCCAGTTACGCCCTCTGATGAGCGAGCAAGGTTATATGCACCGTCGTGTGCAAGTCGAGTTGGCTTGGTTTGTTGCGCTCAGCGATGCTGGCTTTACAGAATTCAGCCCATTGAGCAACGATGCACGCCAATACCTCATCGACCTAGTTAAAAACTTTTCTACTGATGATGCACTCGCCATCAAAGAAATTGAGAAAAAAACCAATCATGATGTCAAAGCGGTTGAGTATTGGATCAAAGATAAATTCAAAGCCTGCAGTGTTACCTCTGTCAAAAAAGAACTCGAGCGCAGTGCCGAGTTTGTGCATTTCGCTTGCACGAGCGAAGACATCAATAACACCAGTCATGCCCTGCAATTGCAAGCCAGCCGCGAACAAGTCGTGCTTCCCATGCTCGACGCCATCATTCACAAATTGCGTGACATGGCCCATGCATATGCCGATGTCCCGATGCTCAGTCGCACCCATGGCCAAACCGCTAGCCCTACTACTGTAGGCAAAGAAATCGCAAATGTCGTGATGCGCTTACGTACCGCGCGTGAACGTATTGCCAATGTTGCAATTCTTGCCAAGATGAATGGCGCAGTTGGCAACTACAACGCGCATTTGAGTGCTTGGCCTGCCTTTGATTGGGAAGGGTTTAGCCGACGCGTCGTAGAAGCACCTGTTCCGGTTGGGCTAGGTCTTAAGTTCCAGGCCTACAGCATTCAAATCGAACCACATGACTACATGGCCGAGTTGTTTGACGCGATAGCGCGCACCAATACCATCCTGATCGATTGGTCACGTGACGTTTGGGGTTATGTATCGCTTGGTTATTTCAAACAAAGTTTGAAGGCTGGAGAAATTGGCTCGAGCACCATGCCACACAAAGTCAATCCCATTGATTTTGAAAATGCCGAAGGCAATCTTGGTTTGGCCAATGCCTTACTCAAACACTTGAGTGAGAAGCTACCTATCAGTCGTTGGCAGCGCGACCTCACTGACTCGACCGTGTTGCGCAATATGGGCGTCGCGATGGGTTACAGCGTGTTGGCGTATCAGTCACTAGGCGTTGGCTTAAACAAACTAGAAATCAACCGTGAGGCGCTTGCTGCAGATTTAGACGCGGCCTGGGAAGTGTTGGCGGAACCCATTCAAACAGTGATGCGCCGCTATGGCGTCGAGCAAGCTTACGAGCAATTAAAAGAAGCCACACGGGGCAAATCAGTCACACCCGAAGCCTTGCACCAACTTATCCGGTCACTGCCTATCCCAACCGCAGAAATAGAACGTTTACTGGCCATGACGCCCGCAAGCTATATCGGTAAAGCAGCAGAGCTAGCCAGGCGCGTTTAACGACGCTTATGCGCGGCTATCAATGCCGCCGTTTATGAAAACGAATATGTATTGCATACTCGCAGTTTTGATTTGTAGCCTTTAATGGTGGGCTTGGATTTCTGCTTTTTTCTCAGCAGCCCTCTCCGCATATTTATTAAACCGCCAAGCTGTACCTTGCATGGTGATGCGATGCCAAGTGTGACGTTTTTCAGCAGGCGTCATATGCGTCCAGTTTTGTACCTCTTCAAATGTGCGCCCACAGCCTTTGCACTCTGGATCGCCCTGACTAGTGGAGCAAATAGCAATGCAAGGCGCATCCACAGTGGTGTGGTACCAATCTAGCCATGCGGCATGCGCTTTAGCTGGAAATCCTTTTTCTGCCGCTTCATTCTCTTTGTAATAGATCATCAATGCATAGACTTCTGCTAGCGCACGAATTTCAGGCGCTAGTGTGACGCCATCGGGCGAAGGCTTTTTGTCACGCCAATAGTTAATGGCCGCTTCGATATCGGTAATGTGAATACTGGCCATAGGAACAAGTGAACGTCTATCAACAACTGGGCAGAGAATGATAGCTGGGATGCTATGCTTTGGCAGTTATGAAACTACTGATTACCTGGGTTCTCCACGCAACGGCTTTACTCGCCTTGGCGCATCTTTCAACAGGCGTGGAAGTGTCTGGGTTCGAGACTGCCATGGCAGCCGCCTTATTGATCGGTTTTCTAAATTTATTTATCCGACCAGCCTTGGTTGTTCTAACACTACCCGTCACATTTTTAACGCTGGGTATGTTTTTATTCGTCATCAACGCGATGATGTTTTGGGCAGCAGCTGAATTGCTCGACGGGTTTCGCGTGAATGGATTTGCTTCTGCCCTATTGGGGTCTTTGCTTTACTCCACCTTTGGCATGGTGATCGACTCAGCGCTCCAACATTTGTTCCCGCCGCAAACGCTCTAACTCTCGCAAACGTGCGTCCACGATGGACGCTTCTATATTGCCACTGCGGTCTAACTTGCCATCTTTGGCTAATTGGTAAGCCACTGCTTGTGCCGCCTTGAATCGATCGAGTGCTGCTGCGTAATCTAATTCTGCTGCACGCGCCTCGGCTTGGGCACGAATCGCGCGCAAGGTGTCACCTTGTAATTCATACGCTGCTGACAAATACAACCACGCATTGGCATCGCGTGGCATGCGATTGACCCACATCACCAAGTCATCTGCAGCGAGCTTGCCTTGCGCAGGCAAATGGGTTGCCACACGGCTTTGCGCCAATAACAAACGCGATGCGCGGTCATGGGTATTGATCACGGTTGTTTTGGTATGGAGCAAATTGACCGCTTGCATTGCCTCACCCGATTGCAATGCTAGTTCGGCTTTAAAAAGTAAGACCACACGTTGTGCAGCAGGCTCCGTGAGTGGCAAGGCCTCTAAACGCGCCAATGTTCGCCTTGCACTCGGCCAATCACGTTGCCGCATTTCAGCCATAGACGCTGCATACAAGGCGCCCGCTTGTCGCCATAACGGTGCTGTAGCCAAAGTGCTAGAGGCTGCTTGCACACTCAAACCCCGCAAGGTGTCAATACCCGGATTGGTTAACACCAATGCCCGCGCAGACATCATGGCGTGCAAAGGCGTGGTGGGAACAGGTGGGCGAGGGGGCAATAACTGTTGGCGCGCTTGTGCATCCGCAATACGCTCTGTCGTCATCGGATGGCTTCGCAAATAAGGAAACGATCCGTTGTCATT
>CAYFLF010000163.1:0-4505 GCA_964343725.1 uncultured Bordetella sp. | reverse complement strand
CAGTTGCGGCAAATTTTTTTGACCGAAGCCGAAACTCTCATTTCACTCTCCTAAAACCCGTTTGTGCTTGGTATTAACCAAGCGTTGTTTTAAAACTTGCTTTCTTGAGCAACGATTCATATTGCTGGCTCATCATGTAGTTTTGCACTTGGGCCATAAAGTCCATAGTGACCACCACAATAATGAGCAACGATGTGCCGCCGAAATAGAAAGGTACGTTGTATTTCAAAATCAAAAACTCTGGCAACAAGCACACAAAGGTGATGTAGATCGCGCCCACCAAAGTCAGGCGCACCAGAATCTTGTCGATGTATTTGGCTGTTTGATCGCCTGGGCGAATACCAGGAACAAAAGCGCCACTCTTTTTCAAATTGTCTGCAGTCTCGCGGCTGTTGAAAACCAAAGCCGTGTAGAAAAAGCAGAAGAAAACAATGGCCGCTGCGTACAACATCACATACACAGGCTGTCCTGGTGCCAAAGCAGCAGAAATGTCTTTGAGCCACAGCATGCTGTCGCCAGAACTAAACCAGCTCACCACAGTCGCTGGCAACAAAATGATGGACGAAGCAAAGATGGGAGGAATCACCCCTGCCATATTGAGCTTCAAAGGCAAGTGTGATGACTGACCGCCATACACCTTGTTACCAACTTGTCTACGGGCATAGTTGACCAAAATTTTGCGCTGTCCACGTTCAATGAACACCACAAAATAGGTCACACCAGCAACCACCAACACGATCAAGATGGCCGCGATGATGCTCATAGCACCTGTGCGCACCAATTCCAACAAGCCGCCGATAGAACCTGGCAAACCAGCGGCAATGCCAGAGAAAATCAAAATAGAAATACCGTTACCCAAACCGCGCTCGGTGATTTGCTCGCCAAGCCACATCAAAAACATGGTGCCTGCAGTGAGCGTCAACATAGCCGTCAAACGAAACGCCATGCCAGGCTGATTCACCAAACCGGCAGATGCCTCTAAGGCAATGGCGATACCCATAGATTGGAACAAAGCCAAACCTAAAGTGCCAAAGCGTGTGTACTGCGTAATCTTGCGGCGACCTGCTTCGCCTTCTTTTTTCAACTGCTCCAGCGATGGCAACACATAGGTGAGCAATTGCATGATGATGGACGCAGAGATGTAGGGCATGATGCCCAATGCGAAAACCGTGAAGCGCGACAAAGCACCGCCAGAGAACATATTGAACAAACTCAAAATGCCGCCTTGCTGGCCTTTGAAGAGTTGTTGCAATTGGTTCGGGTCAATTCCTGGAACAGGAATATGCGCACCGATGCGATAGACCACCAAAGCCAACAGCAAAAAGACGAGACGGCGACGTAAGTCACCGAACTTGTCGTTATTGCCGATAGATGAGGTAGCCACGAATTTATCTTTGCGAGTGTTTAGTTAACCGATCCGCCAGCAGCTTCAATCGCCGCTTTGGCCGCAGCAGTTGCACCAATGCCATTGAGCTTGACTGCTTTTTTGATTTCGCCAGTTTTGATGACCTTGACTACTTTTGCCATGGCACTTACCAAGCCAGCAGATTTCAAGGTCAAGATGTTGACTTCGGCTTCACCTAGACGCTCCAAGGCAGCCAATGTGATTTCAGCGTTGTACTTCAAGGTAGTGGATTTGAAACCACGCTTAGGCAAGCGACGCTGCAAAGGCATTTGACCGCCTTCGAAACCAACTTTGTGGTAGCCACCAGCGCGTGATTTTTGACCTTTATGGCCGCGGCCAGCAGTTTTGCCCAAGCCTGAACCAATACCGCGACCCACGCGACGCTTGGCGTGTTTTGCACCTGGTGCATGTTTGATGTCATTGAGTTCCATAGCGGACCTTTAGAGGACTTTGACCAGGTAACTGATCTTGTTGATCATGCCGCGCACAGCGGGCGTGTCTTGCAACTCGCTCACAGAATTGAGCTTGCGCAGACCCAAGCCACGAACAGTGGCGCGGTGCGATTCTTTGGTTCCAATGGGGCTACGCACCAATTGAACTTTGACGGTTTGTTGTGCAGATGTGCTCATCGAATGCTCCGATATCAAGCGAAGATGTCTTCGACGCTCTTGCCACGCTTGGCGGCTACTTCAGAAGCCGTGGTGGAGTTTTTCAATGCGTCCAACGTGGCGCGAACCATGTTGTAAGGGTTAGAAGTGCCATGGCTTTTTGCCACGATGTCGGTGATACCCATCACCTCAAACACAGCGCGCATAGGACCACCAGCGATGATGCCGGTACCCTTTGGTGCAGGAATCATCATCACATTTGCAGCGCCGTGGCGACCGAACACAGTGTGATGAATCGTGCCGTTTTTCAAAGACACTTTCATCATGTTGCGGCGGGCTTCTTCCATCGCTTTTTGCACGGCAGCTGGCACTTCTTTTGATTTGCCTTTGCCCATGCCAACGCGACCATCGTTGTCACCAACGACTGTCAAAGCAGCGAAGCCGAGAATACGTCCACCCTTCACCACTTTGGTGACGCGGTTGACCGCGATCATTTTTTCCTTCAGGCCGTCTTCTGGTCCGTCGGTTTTGGTGTTTGCCTGTAATTTAGCCATGTGTGTTTTCCAATTCTTGTTCGATCAGAACTGCAAGCCTGCTTCGCGGGCTGCGTCGGCCAAGGCCTTGACGCGGCCGTGGTAGGCAAAGCCAGCACGGTCAAACGCTACTTTTTCCACCCCTGCAGCTTTTGCTTTTTCAGCAATGCGCTTGCCAATGACTTGCGCTGCGCTGACATTGCCACCCTTGCCGGTAGCGCCTAAAGACTTGCGGACGTCCGCTTCTGCGGTAGAAGCCGCAGCAATGATCTTGGTGCCGCAACCTGAAATCACGCTGGCGTAGATATGCAGGTTGGAACGGCTGACGGTCAGACGCGCCACGCCTTGGTTGGCGATACGGATACGGGTTTGACGCGCTCTGCGCAGTCGCTGCTCTTTTTTGTTCAACATATTGCAGCTCCTTATTTCTTCTTCGTCTCTTTGATCGTGATCTTTTCATCCGCATAACGGATGCCCTTGCCTTTGTAAGGCTCTGGGGGACGGATGGCACGAATCTCAGCAGCTACTTGGCCTACGCGTTGACGATCAGCACCTTTGATGATGATCTCAGTTGGTGCAGGTGTTTCCACCTTGATACCAGCGGGCATTTGCTTGTCAACAGAGTGCGAGAAACCAACCGAGAGGTTGAGTTTGGCGCCACTGGCTTGGGCTTTGTATCCCACGCCGACCAAAGTCAACTTTTTCTCGAAGCCTTTGGACACGCCGATCACCATGTTGTTAAACAACTGACGCAAAGTTCCGCTCATGGCATTTGCTTCGCGCGAATCGTTGGCAGGACTAAAACTCACAGAGCCAGCGTTGTTAGCCACGCTGACCAAAGCACTAGCGGCCATCGACAAGGTACCGCCCGCGCCTTTGACGCTAATTTGTGATGCATTGATAGTCACGTCCACACCTTGTGGGACAGCGACTGGCATTTTTCCAACTCGGGACATTTGTATATCTCCTTGTGCTGGGGTTATGCGACGTAGCAGAGCACTTCGCCACCGACACCGGTAGCACGCGCTTTGCGATCTGTCATCACGCCTTTTGGCGTTGTCACGATCGCCACACCCAAACCGTTCATCACGCTGGGGATGGCATCGCGGCCTTTGTACACACGCAAGCCAGGACGGCTGACGCGCTCGATACGCTCGATCACTGGACGGCCAGCGTAGTACTTGAGAGAAATCTCAAGTTCGCTTTTGCCAGCGTCTTGCTTGACTTGGAATCCATCAATGTATCCCTCGTCTTTCAAGACTTGCGCGATGGCAATCTTGACTTTAGAAGAAGGCACCATGACGGTAGGTTTTGCCACCATTTGCGCATTGCGAATGCGGGTCAGCAAATCGGCGATTGGGTCACTCATGCTCATTGAATATCTCCTGCCCGATTACCAGCTGGCCTTGGTGATGCCGGGAATATTGCCTTGGAAAGCAAGTTCACGGATCTTGGCGCGGCCGAGACCAAATTGGCGGAATGTGCCGCGTGGGCGACCGGTGATTTCACAACGGTTGCGTTGACGGGTGGGGTTTGCATTACGGGGTAGTTTTTGCAAGCCGAGACGTGCAGCTGCACGCTCTTCATCGCTGCGTTTTGCGTCGCCTGCGATGGCTTTGAGTTCCGCATACTTTGCTGCGTACTTTGCTACCAGTCTGTCGCGCTTGAGTTCGCGCTCGATCAAAGCTACTTTAGCCACGTGTCACCTCAGTTCTTGAACGGGAAACGAAAGCCAGCGAGCAGTGCTTTGCACTCGTCGTCTGTTTTGGCTGTCGTGGTAATGCTGATGTTGAGGCCGCGCAGTGCGTCGACTTTGTCGTACTCAATCTCAGGAAAAATGATTTGCTCTTTTACGCCGATGTTGTAGTTACCACGGCCATCAAAAGCACGGCCGGAAATACCACGGAAGTCACGCACGCGGGGCAACGCAATGGTCACGAAGCGGTCGAGGAATTCATA
>CAYFLF010000162.1:0-4537 GCA_964343725.1 uncultured Bordetella sp. | reverse complement strand
AGCGGGATAAACATCAATAAAGGTTTTTCCGGCAGTGAAATAAATCCATGATGCGCATAAAAATCAGCTGCGCGCTTGTCTTTAGCATCCACAACAAAAGCAAACGCAGCAATCTCGGCTCTTGCCGCTCTTGTTAAAGCGTCTGCCAACAGGGCGGCACCTAGTCCTTTACCTTTAAACGACTGATCTACGGCAAGTCGTCCCATTCGCACCGCAGGTACGCTGGGATATCGAGGCAATTTTTGAATGACTGCATCGGGTAAATCTGCCAATAAAACGCTGGCAGAAGCCAGTGTGTAAAAGCCAGCGATTTGATTTTTCAAATCAGTAGCAACAAAACAAGCCGTGATTCGGCGCTTGATATCCTGACTGACTTGCGTTCGAAAATAACGATTTAGCGGCTCAACACCGCACTCAAAACCAGATCGATCGACCGACGTGTCCAGCGCTGCGACTGAGAACTTATTTGCCATTCAGACAAGCTCAAGCAGCCAAGAGCTTGTTTGATTTAGCAAAAGCACGTTTCAAAGCGGCATTAGGCTTAGCAGGAGCTATCAAGGCATTGGCAAATGCCTCTTGGTCTTTGACTGATAAACGAACAAGATCTGACTGAGAAATTGCACTGCTGGCAGCCATCTGCAACGCGTGAATCACAAAATCAGTCATAGTGCGGCCTTGGATTTCTGCCGCACGTTTAACCGTCATGTGTAAGTCATGGCTGATCCGAGCCTCTAGCCGAGCAGAAGGGGTTTTGGAACTACGCAACGAGGCAAGAGTTCTAGCGGTCATCGGTTTTCTCCTTGGGTGATTTCTATTGTACGGCAAAATGCCGTAATCTCGCGCGCACCTAAAAACCCTAGGCTGTCCACTCAGCCAAGTCGGCGCTCTTTTTACCCAGGCCAGACTCCATAAAATCTTCAAACTCACCAATCCACCACCCACCCAGCCGTAAAGACGCCGCAATGATCAAATCTGGCGGATCTAGAGACTGACATGTCCCAAACCATTGACGCTCACACACTCGCACACTTGCAAACTTGGCAAGGCAAGTCGGAAGTCTTCGACGATCTGATCACGCCTGCGCCTTTGCGTGCTTTAAGTGCCACTTTAGATCGTGATGACCCTGTGCCAACTGCGGGCACTGCGCTACCACCTTTGTGGCATTGGTTGTTCTTTTTGCCGCATCATCGTCAGAGCGAAATCGGGCCAGACGGACATGCACAGCGGGGTGGTTTTTTACCGCCTGTGCCACTGCCCCGTCGTATGTGGGCTGGCGGTCGTTTGCAATGGCATGCACCGATGGTTGTGGGCGATGCAGTCAAACGTGTTTCCACCATCGCATCGGTCACACACAAATCGGGTCGCACAGGCGATTTGTTGTTTGTGCTGGTCAAGCATGAGGTGCATAACGCACAGGGTTTGTGTTTGACTGAAGAGCACGACATCGTTTACCGCCCAGCGGCCAAGCCCACCGATCCGGTGGTGCAACCAACCCCAGCTCCGCAGCACCCAACATGGCAGCGTGACATCACCCCTGACGAGGTAATGTTGTTTCGTTTTTCTGCGCTCACTTTCAATGGTCATCGCATTCACTACGACCGCAAGTACGTCACCGAAGAAGAGGGCTATCCCGGCTTGATCGTGCATGGCCCTTTGATCGCTACGTTGTTAACAGATTTAGTGCGCCGCCATACTGACCGTGCAATACGCCGTTTCGATTTCAAAGCCTTGCGTCCCACTTTTGAGTGCGCTGACAAACGTGTCATGCGTGTTTGCGGTCAACCCAGTGCCGATGGCAAAAGCGTACAACTGTGGGCGCAAGATCATCAGGGTTGGCTCACCATGCAAGCTACAGCCGAGTTGGACTGAAGTTGTTAATTCATCGAGTCATCAAGTTATCAAGTCATCAAACTAAACAATCTCATGTTGCACCAACACGATTCCTACCAAGACATCCGCGACGCGGTACGCGATCTTTGCGCGCAATTTCCTGACGAATACCACCGCAAAATCGATGAACAGCGTGGCTATCCAGAAGCCTTTGTCGATGCACTCACCAAAGCCGGTTGGATGGCTGCTCTCATTCCACAGGAATACGGTGGCTCTGGTTTATCCATGGCCGAGGCTTCCGTCATCATGGAAGAAATCAACCGCTCGGGCGGTAACTCTGGCGCTTGTCATGGCCAGATGTATGTGATGAACGCCATCGTGCGCAGTGGTTCCAAAGAACAAAAAGAAAAATTTCTGCCACTAGTTGCAAAAGGTGAATTGCGTATCCAATCGATGGGCGTGACCGAGCCCACTACGGGTAGCGACACCACCCAACTTAAAACCAGCGCAGTCAAGAAAGACGGACGCTGGGTCATCAACGGCCAAAAGGTGTGGATCTCGCGCATTCAACACAGCGACTTGATGATTCTGTTGGCCCGCACCACACCAGCTGACCAGGTCAAAAAACGCTCAGAAGGTTTGTCTTGTTTTTTGATTGACTTGAAACACGCCATTGGTAACGGACTCACCGTGCGCCCGATCCTCAACATGGTGAACCATGAAACCAACGAACTCTTTTTTGACAATCTTGAAATTCCAGAAGACGCTTTGCTAGGCGAAGAGGGCAAGGGCTTTAAAACCTTGCTGGATGGTTTGAATGCCGAGCGCGTGCTCATAGCCGCCGAGTGCATTGGGGATGGTTATTGGTTCATTGAACGTGCTCGCAAATACGCCAATGAACGCGTGGTCTTTGGCCGACCCATCGGACAGAACCAAGGCGTGCAGTTTCCAATTGCCGATGCCTTTATCGAGCTCGAAGCCGCCAACCTGATGCGATGGAAGGCTTGCGAAAAAATTGATGCCCTGCAAAACGCTGGTGCCGAAGCCAATATGGCAAAGTACCTAGCAGCCAAGGCTTCATGGGAGGCCGCCAATGTGTGCATACAAACGCATGGCGGTTTTGGTTTTGCGTGTGAGTACGATATCGAGCGTAAATTTCGCGAAACGCGCCTCTACCAAGTGGCTCCCATTTCTACTAATATGATTTTTTCATACGTAGCCGAGCACTTGCTTGGTTTGCCACGTTCGTATTGAGTATTGAGTTTTGAGACAGCATAGACTTCAGCAAACTTCAACAGGAGACAGCCATGAGACAACTTTTACAAATTTTGGTGTTGACGGTTTTGGCGCACATGGGGGTAGCGCATGCGCAAGCGAACAAATACCCAGACAAGCCCATCACCTTGGTCATTCCATTTGCAGTCGGTGGGCCTACTGATGTAGTTGCGCGCATGATTTCGATTCCCATGGGTAAGTCACTCGGGCAATCGGTCGTCGTTGAAAACGTCATCGGTGCTGGCGGCACGATTGGCGCCAACAAAGTAGCCAAGGCTACTCCCAACGGTTACACCATCTTGCTACATCACATGGGCATGTCGACAGCGCCTTCTTTGTACAACAAACTTAATTTTGATCCGCTCACCGATTTTGAATACATCGGACAAGTGTTAGACGTGCCCATGACCTTACTGGCTCGCAAAGATATTCCTGCGAACAATTTGCAAGAGTTAATTGCTTACATCAAAGCCAATGAGCAAAAAGTTTCTTTGGCTGACGCTGGTTTAGGTGCAGTCTCCAACCTGTGCGGTTTAATGTTCAAGAGCGCCATTGGCGTGAACATCAACACCATTCCTTACAAAGGCACTGGCCCTGCCATGAACGATTTGCTAGGTGGTCAAGTCGACATCTTGTGTGACCAAACCACGCAAACCGTGCCTTTGATCAAAGACAACCGCGTCAAAGTTTTTGGTGTCACCACCCCGAAGCGTTTAGAAGCCTTACCCAATGTGCCAACCTTGGACGAACAAGGCCTCAAAGGATTTGACGTCAAGGTATGGCATGGCATGTATGCCCCCAAAGGCACGCCTGCACCTGTCTTGAAAAAAATCAACACCGCTTTGCGTTTTGCTATGGCGGATCCAACCGTCAAACAGCGCTTGGTAGATTTGAGCTCAGACATTCCTGCAGCCAACAAAATGACAGCAGATGGATTAAGAGAGCACCTCAAGTTAGAAATCAACAAATGGGGCCCCATCATCCGCAAAGCAGGTGTATCGGCTGATTAATCTTTGCTTAAAAAACTTGCCGACATGATCGATCACTTAGACCACTTGGTGCTCACCACCGCCCGCGAATCAGCGTGTGTAGATTTCTATACCCGAGTGTTGGGCATGCAGCTCGAAACCTTTGTGGGTGGAACGCCTCCTGTGGAAAGGCGTGCATTCAAGTTCGGCAATCAAAAAATCAATCTGCATGTGCAAGGCCATGAATTCGAACCCAAAGCGCATTTGCCTGTGCCAGGTGCGCTCGACCTTTGTTTTATTGTGCAAACCTCGTTAGACGAAGTAGTGGCGCATTTGCAGGCATGCCATTGGCCTATTGAAGAAGGGCCTGTGGTGCGCACGGGCGCAACATCAAAGATCCGCTCGGTGTATGTGCGTGACCCGGACTTTAATTTGATTGAGCTATCGGTTTTGGTTTGAGGGTT
>CAYFLF010000161.1:0-4557 GCA_964343725.1 uncultured Bordetella sp. | reverse complement strand
GCAATGCTGAAAGCGCTCGAGCTTGCAATCGCATGTGCTATTGCCTTGGTGCCGTTTTCAAATGCTGGAAACTCAAACACGCCTACGGGGCCGTTCCAAACAATGGTGCCTGCCGCTTTGAGTTGCTCGGCCAACTTGGCCGCGGTCTCAGGCCCGATATCCAAAATCAAATCGTCGTCCGCTACCTCGGTAGCTTTTTTAACTATCGCTGGCGCATCGGCGGCAAATGTTTTGGCACACACCACATCGGTAGGAATTGGCACTTCTGCGCCACGGGCTTTCATCGCCGCGATCACGGCTTTGGCCTCGGGCACCAAATCGGGTTCGCTTAAGCTTTTACCGATCTTCAAACCCGCCGCCAACATAAAGGTGTTGGCAATACCGCCACCAACAATCAACTGGTCGACTTTGTCGGCCAAGGTTTTCAAAATGGTGAGCTTGGTGCTCACTTTGCTACCCGCAACAATGGCGGCCAATGGACGCTTGGGGTGCGCCAAGGCTTTTTGAATCGCGTCAATCTCTGCAGACAACAAAGGCCCTGCACAGGCTATTGGCGCAAACTGCGCAATGCCATAGGTGGTGCCTTCGGCGCGATGGGCGGTGCCAAACGCATCGTTGACAAAAATATCGCACAGCGCTGCCAATTTGCGCGCTAACTCGGGGGTGTTTTTCTTCTCGCCAATGTTCACGCGGCAGTTTTCCAACATCACCAACTGGCCTGGCGCCACTTGGATGGGCGTCACGTTTGCGCTGTCGTCACTGTTGACCCAATTCGCCACCAATGGCACGTCACGGCCCAGCAACTCGCCGAGTCGCTTGGCGACAGGCATGAGTGAGTCTTCTGGTTTGAAAGCGCCTTCTGTGGGACGGCCCAAATGGCTGGTCACCATCACGGCTGCGCCTGCATCGAGCGCCATTTGAATGCAAGGCACCGACGCGCGAATGCGGGTGTCTTCGGTAATAGCGCCGTGGTCGTCTTGCGGAACGTTCAAGTCCGCGCGGATAAACACACGTTTGCCACGCACTTGGCCGCTGGCACACAAATCAGAAAAGCGAATCACGTTCATAAATAGCCCACTTAATTCGACCAACCGCCGTCAATGATTTGTGCAGTACCCGTTGTAAAACTGGATTCATCACTTGCTAGATAGACCGCTAGTGAAGCAATTTCTTCTACACGTCCCACGCGCCCCATCGGTTGGCGCGCGACGAATGCGGCTTCCACTTGCTCCAAGGTTTGTCCGCTGGCCTTGGCTTGGGCGGCAATGCGGTCGCGCAAAGAAGGGGACTCCACCGTGCCTGGGCAAATCGCATTGCAGCGCACGCCTTGGGTAATAAAGTCTGCGGCGACAGACTTGGTCAAGCCAATAACTGCCGCCTTGGTCGCGCCATACACAAAACGATTGGGCGCGCCTTTGATACTGCCCGCAACCGACGCCACATTGATGATGGAGCCATTGCCTTTTTTCAGCATGCCTGGCAAAAAGGCTTTGATCATGCGGAACTGCGAACGCACATTGAGCGAAAACGCAAACTCCCACTCGTCTTCGGTGCAGTCCAGCACAGAGCCTGCATGCACAAAACCTGCGCCGTTGAACAGCACATCCACGGGGCCATGCTTGGCCGCAGCGGCTTGCACCGCATCGGCTTTGGTGACGTCGAGCACGTCGACCGTGCATCCGCACTCTTTGTGCAGTGACTCCAATGCGGCGGCATTGACGTCGGTCGCAATCACGCGGGCGCCTTGTTTCACAAAGGCCAAAGCCGTGGCGCGGCCAATACCTTGCCCTGCGGCGGTGACAAATGCAGTTTTTCCAGCTAAACGGTTACTCATATGGGATTTCCTTGATTGCCATTATTTTTTAGGTACTAATTGAATGCTGTTGATACGCTCTTGCGCCTCGACCATCGACGATACGTATTTTTTGCCAAAACCCAAAGCACTCGCCATGCTGAGCGACTGGTGGACGGCCTCGCCCATCAATGTGGGAACGGCCATACCTTCAGCCAAATGGGTGTAATAACGAATGTCTTTGCGGGCGTTGTCGAGCTCGAACTTTAAGCCCTCCATATCGCCGTCGAGTGTTTTTGCCATGGCTTGGAACAAGCCAGAATTCACTGGCCCTGCACTGACCAAAGAGACAAGTTGCTTGGGATCAATGCCAGCGCGCTTGCCCACCGCAAAAGCTTCCGCCGTCGCAGCCACGATGGCTTGGCCAATGAAGTTGTTGAGCAGCTTGATCGCGTGTCCCGCACCTGGCTCGCCCACGTGGAAAACGTTTTCTGCACAGCACTTGAGCACGGGCTCGATCTTGGCAAACGTAGCTTGGGTCGCGCCGACCATGATGTTCAAACGTCCGGCTTCCGCCTCAACGGGCGAACGCGCCAAAGGTGCATCGACAAACACCACGCCCTTGCTGTGGGCGAGTTCACGTAAATGGGTGGTGGAATGCGGCTCGCTTGTCGAGCAATCTACGATGATCAAACCGGCTTTAGGTTTGCTCAACAAGCCATCTGGCCCAGCGACCACGGCTTCTACTTGCGGGGAGCCTGTGACGCAAATCAACACGATGTCGCAGCTTGCGCCCAAAGCGGCTGCGTTATCAGCCAAGGTGGCGCCAGCGTCCAACAAATCTTTCACGCGGTCACGCTGTTTATGCACCGTGATCGCCAGTTTTTGGCCTTTTGCAATCAAGTTTTTCGCCATGCCGTGGCCCATAAGGCCCGATGCACCGATATATCCGACTGTCATACCTGTCTCCCTTGTCAATTAAAAAAGTGAATTAAAAATCTGCCGCGATCAAATCTTCGCGGCTTGGTAAACCTTCGCAATCGCCCCGCACTTGGATAGCGCGAGCGCCCATCCATGCAGCGCGTTGCACCGCTTTTTGCAGCGGCAATTTTTCTAACAAACCGCTGATCACGCCCACGGCAAATGCGTCGCCTGCACCCACGGTGTCCACGATTTGCGCGACAGGGAAGGCCGGCACCAAGCCCGCACCTGCATCGCTCTCAAAGTACGCGCCCGCATCGCCTAACTTCACCACCACACACTGCGCACCTTGCGCACGGTAGAAAGCCGCAATGTCAGCAGGTGTGTCTTTGCCCGTGAGAAGTTTGCCTTCTTCCAAACCCGGCAACACCCAGTCCGCCTTGGCCGCCAGCGCATTGATTGATGCACGCATCTGGTCGGTGCTGGCCCACAAAGCGGGACGCAAATTGGGGTCAAAGCTCACGCTCTTGCCATTGGCACGCATGCGCTCCATCGCAGATTGCGTCACCTCCCATGTGTTGGGCGTCAGCGCTGGATAAATCCCCGTGGTGTGCAAATGGCGCGCTTGCGCAAACCAAGGCCAATCCACCTCGTCCGCGCGCAACTGGCTTGCAGCCGAGTCTTTGCGGTGGTACTCAATCGTTGGGTCGCTTCCAGCCACGCTCAAGGTTTTGAACATCATGCCGGTTTTGCCGCCAGCGACCATCTCGACATGGCTGCAGTCGATGCCCTCCGCTTCAAAACTCGCGCGCAAATAATGGCCCATCGAATCGTCACCTAAACGGCTGACCCACGACACGCGATAGCCCAAGCGCGCCAAGCCAACGGCCACATTGGTTTCAGCGCCAGCCGTGTGCTTGGTGAATTGCTGAACCTGCGCCAACGGGCCCGCCTCTGCGGCGGCCAGCAAGACCATGGCTTCGCCCAACGTGACCACGTCTTGCATAAAAGATGGTGAAGCTATGGTTTAAAAAGTTAAGTAATCAACCGTCTCTGGGACGCCAGAAAACACGCGCTTAGATGGCGCGCTTAACCGCGACCCACAAATGGCATCTTGGTTGCCATCACCGTGGTGAACAAGATATTGGCCGAGAGTGGCAAACGTGCCATGGTCAAAAAGGTTTCCACGACCGCAGACATGTCCATCCGTGCTTCCGGCTTGATGGTGCCGTCGGCTTGGTGCACGCCTTTGACCATGCGCTCTGTCATGTCGCTCGCCACATTGCCAATGTCGATCTGACCGACGGCAATATCAAATGCACGGCCATCCAAATTCGCCGCACGGGTCAAACCGCTGATCGCGTGCTTGGTCGCGGTATAGGCAATAGAACCAGGACGGGGTGCGTGGGCCGAGATCGAGCCGTTGTTGATGATGCGGCCGCCTTGCGGTGTTTGCGTTTGCATTTGCTTGAACGCGTGGGACAAGCAATAAAACTGTCCGTGCAAGTTCACACCCACGGCTTGACGCCATGTCTCACCCGACATATCGCCAGGCAAGGTGTAAGGAATCGACACGCCTGCGTTGTTGAACAACAAATCGACACGGCCAAACTTAGCCACCACAGCGGCGAACATTTTGGTCACGTCTTCTTCTTTCGACACATCGGTCGGGATGGCAAAGGCATTGGCTTTGTTCTCACCCGCAGCATCTACCGTGGCTTGCAAGGCATCGGCGCGACGGCCGATCAAGGCCACCTTCCAGCCCTCTTTCAACAGACCGAGCGCGCAGGCTTTTCCGATACCTGAACTCGCGCCCGTCACGATTGCTATTTTTGTCATCTCAA
>CAYFLF010000160.1:0-4620 GCA_964343725.1 uncultured Bordetella sp. | reverse complement strand
GATGAGCCGCTCGAAGGCTTGGCGCCCATCATCGTGCAAGAACTCTTGCGTGCGATTGCGCGTATCACCCGCGAAGAAGGCTTGTCGGCCATCATCGTTGAGCAACATCCGCAAGCGATTTTGGCGATCAGCCACCAAGCGATCGTGCTAGACCAAGGGCGTGTGGTGCACCAAAGTTCTGCGCAAACCTTGGCGTCGCAACCTGAGTTGCTAGACCAGTTGCTTGGGGTCGCGCGGACTTGATTTTTCGGACTTCATTTCTTCGGGATTAATTTTTCGGGTTTCATTTTTTCTAGGGGCAGTCATGTTTATAAAAAATGCTTGGTACGTGGCGTGTATGCCAGAAGACTTCCAAGACAAGCCATTGGGCCGCAAGGTTTGCGGCGAGAGCATGGTGTTTTACCGTGGAGCACAGGGTCAAGCGGTGGCATTGGAGGACTTCTGTCCGCACCGTGGTGCACCCTTGTCGCTAGGGTTTGTGAAAGACGGCAACTTGGTCTGCGGCTACCACGGGCTTGAGATGGGATGCGAAGGCAAAACCATTGCGATGCCTGGGCAACGCGTGCGGGGTTTTCCGGCGATCCGTAGCTTTCCTGTAGTCGAACGCTATGGCTTTGTGTGGGTGTGGCCGGGGCAAGCCGACAAGGCTAGCGTGGACCTGTTGCCGAAGTTCGAATTTTTCGACAACCCCGCTTGGGCTTACGGCGGCGGGCTTTACCACATCGCCTGCGATTACCGATTGATGGTCGACAACTTGATGGATTTGACCCACGAGACTTATGTGCACGCCAACAGCATCGGGCAGAAAGAAATCGACGAGGTCCCCTGCGTGACCAAAACCGAAGGCGATCATGTCACCACCAGCCGTTTTATGGAAAACATTACCGCCCCGCCGTTTTGGAAGATGGCGTTGCGCGGAAACAAATTAGCCGATGACGTGCCGGTGGACCGCTGGCAGATTTGCCATTTCACGCCACCTAGCCACGTGATGATCGAGGTGGGAGTGGCGCATGCAGGGCACGGCGGTTACCACGCGCCCGATAACGTCAAAGCCTATAGCGTGGTGGTCGATTTCATCACCCCCGAAACGGAGACTTCAATATGGTATTTCTGGGGCATGGCGCGCAAATTCCAACCGCAAGATGCTGCGCTCACCGCGTCTATCCGCGAAGGGCAGGGCAAGATTTTTTCGGAAGATTTGCAGATGCTCGAATTGCAACAAAAGAACTTGCTCGCGCATCCCACGCGCGAGTTACTCAAACTCAATATCGACGCCGGAGGCGTGCAGTCGCGCCGTGTGATTGATCGCTTGCTGCAGCAGGAGATGGAACAAGTACAGACTAATTCAACCAGGGAGACAGCCCATGGCTGACACAGCATTCATCGTCAAGCTCGCGAGCTCGGGTCAAGAAATACCGGTTGCGGCCGATCAAACAGTATTGGACGCATTGCATGGAGCGGGGCTCGATGTTCCGGTTTCGTGTGGGCAAGGGATTTGCGGCACATGTTTGACGCGGGTTGTGGAAGGGACTCCTGACCATCGCGACATGTACCTCACCCCTGAAGAGCAAGACGCAAATGACCAATTTACGCCTTGTTGCTCGCGTGCGAAGTCAGCGACCTTGGTTTTGGATCTGTAGTTCAAGACTGGATTTCGGATTAGGAAGCACCTTCAGAAATCCGCCTAAGTCTTTGCTTTGCAATGATTTTTTTTCACAAATAAACAACAATAAAATTAACAAAAAGGCATTTTTGGCACTTTGTTTGCTAAAATTTTCAGCAAGGAGTCCATATGTCTAACCAATCAGAATCACTCGAAAGCGTTGTCATTGGTGACGGCGTTGTCGTAAAAGGCACTTTTACCGTTCCATCCAAGGCCATCGTCAATGGCGTGATTGAGGGTGATTTGTCTGCCGAAGAAGTCCTGATTGGCCCGACTGGTCGCATCACTGGTCGCGTCGCAGCCAAGGTGATTGATGTGCGTGGACAGTTGCACAACACCATCATCAGCGAAAAGAGCCTGATCGTGCGCGCGACCGGCAAGATCGCTGGCAAAGTGCAATACGCCGAAATCGAAATCGAAAAAGGCGGAGAGATCGAAGGCACGCTCAGCCAAAGCGCAGATGGTCCTGCGATCCAAGTCGGTACGGCACCTGCTGCCCCCTAATTTTTCCGGTTGGTCATGCGGTTGAACCGAATTCTCAAAAGCATCCCTTTGGTGCCAGGCTTGGTCATCAGGGGATGGACGCGTCAGTACGAAGACGCACGCATCATCCTCGAGCAAAACGGCGACTTGCACTATCTCAACATCAGCGCGCGCGTGCAGAGCTTTTTGGTGCGCGGCGGCATATTGGCCACTGGCGTGATGTTGGTGTCCATTTGTGTGCTCCTCGTTACCAGCATTGGATTGATGGTGAGTCGCGCCAAATTGGAGCGTTCGCATGAAGAGGTCTATCGCGCACTGATCAGCAGTGTTTCTGACAACGACAACCCCGAGCGCTTGAGCATGTCTGAAGAGCAAATGGTGTCCTTGGCCCAGACCATTCGTGATCGCGATATGAGTATTCGCCGCTTCGTCGATACCTCCATGGTCGCCGTGGCGCAAGAAAACGTGACGATGAAATCGCAACTCGAATCTTCTGGCCTGACAGAGAAGATCGTGAAAATCATCCAGCAAAACTCCGCCAACGGGGGCTATGCGCTCGAGGACGATGTCAAAGACAACCCTCTGCTCAGAGGCAAAGTGGCTGAAGAACTTGCTAGCAACCGTGGCATGCGCGAAGTGATGTACTCATTGCCCAGCGCCATGCCAGTGCCCAATTACAGCGTGTCATCTGATTTTGGTATTCGACGCCACCCTATTACGGGGCAAACCCACTTCCACACGGGTGTGGACATGCTCAGCCAAACCGGCGAAGAAAAAGTGCATCCTGTCAAACCAGGCGTAGTGGTGTTGGCCGAATTTCAAAGCCAGTTGGGGAACACGGTGGTAGTTCGCCACACCAACGGCGTGGAGTCTTTGTACGGGCATATGGCCAATTTGCAGGTCAAGCTTGGTGACAAAGTAACGCTCGATTCTGTCCTTGGCAATATTGGCAATACGGGTTCCTCCTCCACAGGGAAGCACCTACATCTAGAAATTCTGATTGGCGGTTATCCTGTTAACCCTCAGAAAGTTATTCGGACGGCACAATATGTTCAACAAATCCAAAACCAACAACGTTAATCCGCCGACGGATACACCTGCTACAAATCCTCTTGAGGACGAAGAAATGGCGTCAGAAGCCCCTGAAAACACCGCGAACGGACCGACTCCTGCCCCTGCTGCCCGTAACAGCATGATGGACATGATTTCCACAAGTGCCACTAAGCCTTCCATCTTGAGTGAAGGCTTTTCTTTCCGTGGAGAAATTGCCGCCAAAGGCGCAATCCACGTGGAAGGAGCCCTCAACGGCCAGATCCAAGTGGACGAACTCACGATTGGTGCACGCGGTCAAGTCGAAGGCGTTGTCACTTGCAGCAGTTTGCATATCAAAGGCAAGTTCTCTGGAACGGCCACTTGTAACGAGTTGATCGTGACTTCCTCTGCATCGGTGGATGGACACGTGGTGTACCAAACCTTGTCCGTCCAAAAAGGCGCATCTATCAAAGGCGAACTCCTGCTGGTCAAATAAATGGATAAGCACATCCCCGAAATCAACGGCGCGCTGTTACGTATGCGCCGAGAAGAATTGGGGTGGGCATTGGCAGATTTAGCCACCCGTGCTTGTTTGTCTAACAAACAGGTCAAACAAATCGAAGAGGGCGGTACCAGCTCCTTCTACAGCGAATCGGTTAAGGCCACAGCAGCCAAAAAAATCGGTGGCATTTTGGGATTACCCGAGCAATCCGTTTTTGTGATCGATATTCCTGAGCTCGAAGAGACAGATCAGGACGACCATCAGCATTCGCCCCAAGCTTCCGGTGAAGAAACGCATTCAGAGACTTCGACCAAAAGCTTGTCACCTGCATCAGTGGACACAGCTACCGCTACTGATTTGAGTCATGACGCGAAAGACGAGATCGCCTCACCCGCAACAAAGCCTTACCTCAAATCGCCGTCCATTGAGACGACCGTGATTCACAAATCGACAAATTCAGCACTCGACACCGAAGAACAACCCAAGTCTAAAAACTCCTTGTGGTTCATCATTGCCTTGTTCGTTGCTGCTTTGGGTTTGGCCGCGGTGATGCAAAAACAACCGGCACCGACTCAGCCCGTTGAACCTCCGCCGCCTATCCAGGTATTGCCCCCCGAGCAACCCGACCCCAATGCTTCTGCGCCAGTGGCGACTCCTGCGCCTGCAGCTTCATCCGCCACGGCTGCGCCAACTGCACCCTCTACACCATCAGCGACAGCTACGCCTGCGACAGTTACTGCACCCGCAGCACAAACTCCATCAACGGCACCTGCGCCATCGCCAGCCAACACTGCGCCCGCCCCACGTCCTTCAGTTGGTGCAACACCAACGACCGCGTCAACTCCTGCTGTTTCAGTTGCACCAGCGGCAACGACTTCGACATCACCAACCCAAGCACCGGCCGCTACTTCTGCTAGCAAGCCTCAATAAAACTTAGGGC
>CAYFLF010000159.1:0-4669 GCA_964343725.1 uncultured Bordetella sp. | reverse complement strand
TTGACTAAATTTGGTCGCTGCACCAAAACATATAGGCAATACACCCGTAGCTAAAGGGTCCAAGGTGCCAGTGTGCCCTGCTTTTTCAGCGCGTAACAACCACTTGGCTTTTTGCAAAGCATGGTTACTGGAAAGAGCGAGAGGTTTATCTAACAGCAACACCCCATGCACAGGGCGTCGCTGCACCCTGGTGCGCGGCGCGTTCATCCTCAATCGTCCTTAGCGCGGGAAGAGACAGCCTTGGCGATCAAGGCATTCATATCAGCCGCACGCTCAGGTGTGCGGTCATAAATGAAATGCAAAGTCGGCACCGTGTGAATATGCAAGCGTTTGAACAAACCGTTGCGCAAAAATCCAGCTGCTTGATTCAATCCTTCTGCGGTGACAACAGGATCGCCATTGAGCACGCTGAAATGCACTTTGGCATGCGCATAGTCTGGTGTGACCTCGACGCCTTGCAAGGTCACCATGCCCACACGTGGATCTTTTAACTCGCGCGAGATGAGCTCGGCCAGATCACGCTGGATCTGGTCGGCTACTTGATAACTGCGGTTAGGCGCAGAACTGGGTTTACGGGCCATAGCACTCGCGTTTTACAACGAACGGGCGACCTCTTTGATTTCAAAGAATTCCAACACATCGCCTTCAACAATGTCGTTGTAGTTTTTGATCGTCAAGCCGCACTCGAAGTTTTCTTTCACTTCTTTGGCATCGTCTTTGAATCGCTTCAAGCTGTCGAGCTCGCCCGTGAAGACAACCACGTTGTTGCGTAGCAAGCGCACCTTGGCGGTACGACGTACCAAGCCCGAGGTGACCATACATCCAGCGATTGAACCGATTTTGCTGACGCGCAGGACTTGGCGAATTTCGGCTGTACCGATGATTTCTTCCTTCTTGTCTGGCGTCAACATGCCAGACATCGCCGCCTTGAGCTCGTCCACTGCGTCGTAGATGATGTTGTAGTAACGAATCTCGACGTCATTGGTCTCCGCCAATTTGCGGGCACCCGCATCTGCACGGGTGTTAAAACCAATCACCACGGCTTTGGATGCGATCGCTAAGTTCACATCGCTCTCGCTGATACCACCCACAGCGGCATAAACCAATTGCACCTTGACTTCGTCGGTCGATAGTTTGAGCAAAGATGCTGCCAAGGCTTCTTGTGAACCTTGTACGTCCGCTTTGACGATGATGGGCAACATCTTGACGTCACCAGATGTCATGTCAGAGAACATGTTCTCGAGTTTCGACGCTTGTTGCTTGGCGAGCTTGGTGTTGCGAACCTTGCCAGCACGGTAGGTGGCAATTTCACGGGCACGACGTTCATCGGTCATGACCATGAAGTCATCCCCTGCTTGCGGTACTTCTGTCAAACCTTGAATTTCTACAGGGATAGAAGGGCCAGCGGATTTGATGGGCTTGCCGTTTTCATCCAACATTGCACGCACGCGACCAAATGTTTGTCCGGCCAAGACCACATCGCCCACATTCAAGGTGCCAGATTGCACCAAGACAGTAGCAACAGGGCCGCGACCTTTGTCCAAACGCGCTTCGATCACCAAGCCTTTAGCCATGGCCTCCACAGGCGCTTTGAGCTCCAACACTTCTGCTTGCAATAGAACTTGCTCGAGTAGCGCGTCGATACCCTCGCCTGTTTTGGCAGAGACCAGCACAAACGGTGAATCGCCACCAAACTCTTCAGGCACCACCTCTTCACTGACCAATTCGCCTTTGACGCGTTCTGGGTTGGCGCCTGGTTTATCAATCTTGTTGACTGCGACCACGATCGGCACTTCAGCAGCTTTGGCGTGCTTGATGGCTTCTTTGGTTTGGGGCATGACACCGTCATCCGCAGCGACCACCAAGATCACAATGTCAGTGGCTTTTGCGCCACGGGCACGCATGGCCGTAAACGCCTCGTGACCTGGGGTGTCGAGGAAAGAGATCATGCCGCGCGGGGTTTCCACGTGATAGGCACCAATGTGCTGGGTGATACCACCCGCTTCGCCTGAAGCCACTTTGGCACGGCGAATGAAGTCAAGCAGCGATGTTTTACCGTGGTCCACGTGACCCATAACAGTCACAACGGGGGCACGGGTTACTGCGTCCGCATGGTGAACGGAGGCTTCCTCTTCCGTGAATGCCTCAGGGTCATCCAATGCAGCCACGATGGCTTTGTGTCCCATTTCTTCGACCACGATCATGGCGGTGTCTTGATCTAGGGGTTGGTTGATGGTGGCCATTTGGCCGAGCTTCATCAACTGCTTGATGACCTCAGACGCTTTAACCGCCATCTTGTGTGCCAACTCTGCAACCGTGATGGTTTCAGGCACATGCACTTCGATGACACGGGCTTCCACTGGAGCGCTTGGCTCATGGCTTTCTTCTCTGCCAGTGCGTTCGCGACGGCTTTTGGGTCCGCTGCGCCAAGTGTTACGACCCACGCCACCGCTGGTATCTCCACGGGTCTTGATTTCTTTCTTTTTAGCTTGTTCATCAGCCCAGCTCGAAGAGAGTTTTGAACTCTTGATCTCTTTATTGCTAGGCGCTGAGGGCGCACCAGAGGAAGAACGTTCTTTGCTACCGGGGCTGCCAGCAGGCTTGTGCAAAGTACCTTTGATAGCTTTGCCTTCAGCGGGTGGGGACAAGGTTTTCTTCGGTGCAGCCTTTTGTGGCGAATTCATCATGTCGCGAATCGCTTCGGCTTCTGCCAATGCTTTGCGACGGCGCACGTCTAGATCTTTGGCCTTGATCGAGTCTTGTTCAGCACTGAGTTTGGCTTGGCTAATAGCTTCATCGTCATCTTGTGAGCGATCGCCGTCCGCTTTTTTATCAGCAGACTTCGCGCGTGTTTTTTTGACGCTTGCTGTTTCAGCATCACCAAGTGCGCTGGTTTCTTTGGCTTCGCGTTGGCGACGCTTCTCGGCTAATTCTTCTTCTTGGCGTCGAATGAGTTCTGCTTGACGGCGTGCTTCTTCTTCACGACGTGCGAGTTCAGCGCGGTCGATGACAGGCTGAGAGGCGGAAGGCGCGGATGGCGCCTCGGTCGAGGCAGAGGTGTCTGAATCGGCGTCATCGCGTTTGACGAATGTGCGCTTTTTACGCACTTCCACTTGAATGGTTCGCGCTTTTCCAGTGGCGTCTGCTTGTTTGATTTCGGTGGTCGATTTCTTGACCAACGAGATTTTTTTACGCTCCGTGGTGACGGTCCCGTGCGCGGTTTGTAGGTGCGTCAATAGCTTTTGTTTGTCTTTTTCGGTCAACGGATCGTTTTCCGAAGCCTTGTTGACCCCTGCGGCATTGAGTTGCTCAATCAGGGTTTTGGTAGGTTTTTTAAGTTCTTTTGCAAACTCTGCAACAGTCGTACTGGACATATGGTGTGTTCCTTCCCATGACCGTTACTCTTGACCCGCGAACCAATGTTCGCGTGCCTTCAAGATCAGGGTTTTGGCCTCTTCTTCGCTTTGGCCAGTGATGGCTGTGAGCTCGTCTACGGCCAAATCGGCCAAATCGTCACGGGTATGTACGCCGTTCTCCGCCAGTTTGGGCAAGAGTTCCGCATTCAATCCCTCGAGGTCTCGCAAGTCTTGCGACACTTCTTCGACGCTTTCTTCGCGCGCGATTTCCATCGTGAGCAAAGCGTCTTTTGCGCGGGTACGCAATTCGGTGACTGTGTCTTCATCGAAGCTTTCGATTTCAAGCATTTCTTGTAATGGCACGTAGGCCACTTCTTCCAAATTGGTGAAGCCTTCTTCGATCAAGATATCGGCCACTTCTTGGTCGACGTCGAGTTTTTCCATGAACAAAGCACGGATCGAATGCGATTCATCGGCTTGTTTTTGGGCAGATTCAGCAGCGTCCATGATGTTGATCTTCCAACCCGTCAAATCTGAGGCCAAACGCACGTTTTGACCGCCACGACCGATGGCGATGGCGAGGTTTTCTTCATCGACCACCACGTCCATGGCGTGCTTTTCTTCGTCCACCACGATCGAGCTGACATTGGCTGGGGCCAAAGCGCCAATCACAAACTGGGCAGGGTCTTCGCTCCACAACACGATGTCAACGCGCTCGCCGGCCAACTCGGTGGTCACCGCATTCACACGTGTACCGCGCACACCGACGCAGGTGCCGATGGGGTCCACGCGTTTGTCGTGCGACAAAACAGCGATCTTGGCGCGTGAACCTGGGTCACGGGCGCATGATTTGATTTCGAGCAAACCTTGTTCGATTTCAGGCACTTCGTGGCGGAACAACTCGACCATGTATTCAGGTGCTGAGCGCGACAAGATGATGGGGGCACCACGCAGGGTGAGGTCGACGTCCATGATCATGGCGCGAACGCGGTCGCCATTGCGCAGGTTTTCTTTGGGGATCATTTCGCCACGGCGCAGTCGGCCTTCGACGCGGCCGGCTTCCACAATGATGTCGCCCTTGTCCATACGCTTGACCGTACCGACAAAGATTTTTTCGCCGCGTGCCATGAAGTCGTTTAGCAACATTTCGCGCTCGGCGTCACGGATTTTTTGCAGAATAACTTGCTTGGCTGCCATTGCACCAATGCGCCCGATAGGCAATGAGTCGATGCTTTCTTCGATGTACTCGCCCTCTTCTACGTCGGAGACTCGTTCGCGAGCGTCCATCAAGAGTTCTTCCGCATCAGGGTTTT
>CAYFLF010000158.1:0-4676 GCA_964343725.1 uncultured Bordetella sp. | reverse complement strand
AGCCATCGATTAGCAAGTAGCGAAGGGCTTTTGATTATTGACATGCCTAAAAGTGCATTTGCACCGCTGATGCAATGCGCTTACTTGCACTCACTGGGTGCATATTTTTTTTCAAGTGCGTCTGATGGCACTGCCACACCAGCAAATGTGGGCGCGCCTTTAACCAAACACTTCCACTGCACATTGCCGTTCACGATTGGGCTTGCGGCATCTGGTGCTGGTAATGCGGTTGGACTAGCTACTGCACCCGTAAATGGCACTAAGAGCAATTTGCCACCTCCGGCGGCTGGCGTGGTTGTGATGGTGATAGCGCCTGTGGAGGGCGCAATATCAATCACGCTGATATTGCTGGTGGCGCCACTCCAAGCGTAGTCAGCCTTGTAGTTATTCGCTGTAGTGGCAACGTTGCCATTGCTCACAATATCCATCACGGTGGTTTTGGCGGTAGTAGCCAATGCCAAACCTTCACTGACACGCGCACGAACGACATAGTCTTGATACGCAGGCAAAGCAACCGAAGCCAATATGCCAATGATCGCGATGACGATCATGATTTCAATGAGGGTGAATCCTTTTTGGATGGTCGTTTTCATTTTTATCTCTCTAGTAGGCTCTTTGAGCGATTTACGCAAATCGTGCTGATGAAGGCTTCATTCTAGAAATTATCTTTATGTATATGTGAAAGTCATGCGCTCAAAAAAAACGAGCGGGGAGTTACGCCGCTCGTTTGAATCATTGAAATTAAAACTAGGTTGGTTGGTCTTCTTGCGGTTGTGCTTTCGCATTCATCTGACGGCCCCAGTAAATCACCACAACTGCCCCGGCTACAGAGCAAGCATAGTGGAACCATGGATTAGCACTCACAAAATCTTTGAGGAACACATCGCTTGCCACTGTCTCGCCACCGACCCATCCAATCAAGGCGGCACCCAAAGTAATGATGAATGGGAAGCGCTCCATCAGTTTGATCATCATGGAGCTACCAAAAATAACCAAAGGAATACTGATAGCCAAACCAATGATCAACAACACTTGATCGCCTTTGGCAGCGGCCGCAACACCGATGACGTTATCAAGGCTCATGACCAAGTCCGCAATCAAAATCGTGCGGATAGCAGACATCATGTTGGATTGTTCTTTGGCTTCGCCTTCACCTTCTTCTTCATCCGCCAGAAGTTGCGCACCAATCCACAGCAGCAGCAAGCCACCCACAATTTGCAAGCCCTGCAAGGCCATCAACCAAGCAGCGATGATGGTCAGACCAATACGCAACACCACTGCAGCACCCGAGCCAAAAAGAATAGCTTGGCGCTGTTGTTCGGGGGGCAGGCCCCGAGCAGCCAAAGCAATCACCACAGCGTTATCGCCAGATAGCAGGATGTTGATCCAAATAATTTTTAACAGGCCCACCCAAAAATCTGGGTTATTGAAACCTTGTAGATATTCCATGCAAACTCCGTCTTATTTTTTCTAGTAATCAAAAGTGTAACGAGCCCGTAAAGCGGGCTCGTTAGTAATTACCGACAAGAAAAAAGGTTTAGTTACTTCGGTTTTTACTTCAATTGTGCCTTAAGTAACTTACCCAATTCCGAAGGGTTGCGCGTCACAACAAAACCACACGCATCCATGATGGAGAGTTTGGCATCTGCAGTATCAGCGCCACCAGAAATTAATGCGCCAGCATGGCCCATGCGTTTGCCAGGAGGTGCTGTGACACCCGCAATGAAACCAACGATGGGTTTTTTCATATTGGCTTTGCACCACTGCGCGGCGTCTGCTTCGTCAGGTCCGCCGATTTCACCAATCATGATGACCGCATCGGTGTCGGGGTCATCGTTGAACGCCTTCATCACATCGATGTGTTTCAAACCGTTGATGGGATCGCCCCCAATACCGACCGCACTTGACTGACCCAAACCCACTTCGGTCAACATGGCCACCGCTTCATAAGTCAAAGTACCAGAGCGTGACACAACGCCGATGCGTCCTTTGCGATGGATGTGGCCAGGCATGATGCCGATTTTGATTTCATCAGGCGTGATGAGTCCAGGGCAATTAGGGCCCAAGAGCAAAGTCTTTTTGCCACCTTTGGCCTCTTTGGCTTTCATTTTGTTACGCACCTCGAGCATGTCTTTAACAGGAATGCCTTCGGTGATACAAATTGCTAAATCAAGATCTGCTTCAACAGCCTCCCAAATAGCCGCGGCCGCACCTGCTGGCGGCACATAAATCACAGAAACCGTCGCGCCTGTGTTTTGTGCGGCTTCTTTGACTGACGCAAAAATAGGCACATCGAAAATCTTTTCGCCAGCCTTTTTAGGGTTCACGCCGGCAACGAAACAATTTTTGCCGTTGGCGTACTCAATGCATTTTTCAGTGTGGAACTGGCCTGTCTTGCCGGTGATGCCTTGGGTGATGACCTTGGTGTTTTTGTTGATAAAGATGGACATGTTTATTTCCTAATCACTTCACTGCCGCAACAATTTTGGTTGCGGCTTCGGCCATGGTGTCAGCAGAGATGATGGGTAAGCCAGATTCGGCCAGCATTTTTTTACCAATTTCGTCATTGGTACCTTTCATGCGCACCACCAGCGGCACAGATAGGTTCACAGCCTTACATGCAGTGATCACACCGTTGGCAATGGTGTCGCATTTCATGATGCCGCCAAAGATATTGACCAAGATGCCTTTGACGTGGGGGTTCTTCAACATGATCTTGAAGGCTTCTGTCACTTTTTCTGCGGTAGCGCCACCACCCACATCCAAGAAGTTAGCTGGCTCGCCTCCAAACAATTTGATGGTGTCCATCGTGGCCATTGCCAATCCAGCCCCATTGACCAAGCAACCGATATTGCCGTCCAGAGAGATGTAGGCGAGGTCAAACTTGGACGCTTCGACTTCCGCAGGGTCTTCCTCGTCTAAATCGCGATAGGCCACGATCTCGGGATGGCGAAACAATGCATTGGCGTCGAAGTTGAACTTAGCATCCAAAGCCATCACATTGCCTTTGGTATCGCGATTCAATGGATTGATCTCCACTAAAGACGCGTCGGTATCCATGTAGCACTTGTAAAGCTTCTTAAAAATATCCACCGCTTGTGCTGTCGACTCAGCAGGCATGCCAATGGCATCTGCAATCTTCTTAGCTTGTGCATCACCCAAACCAGTCAAAGGATCAATGAATTCGGTGACGATTTTTTCAGGCGTGCTGTGTGCCACTTCTTCAATGTCCATACCGCCTTCGCTTGACGCAATGAACGCAATCTTTTGGCTGGCACGGTCGGTGACGACAGAGACGTAATATTCTTTGTGGATGTCTGCGCCGTCTTCTATATATAGACGTCGTACTTTTTGGCCTTCAGGACCAGTTTGATGGGTTTTGAGTTGCATGCCCAAAATCTCACCAGCCAAGCGTTTCACGTCATCGATGGACTTCGCCACTTTCACGCCACCGCCTTTGCCTCTACCGCCTGCGTGAATTTGGGCCTTCACCACCCAAATCGGGCCGCCCAATTTTTGTGCGGCTTCCACCGCCTCTTGAACCGTAAACGCAGGAATGCCGCGAGGGACGGGCACACCAAATTGACGCAAGATTTCCTTGCCTTGGTACTCGTGAATCTTCATGAGAGCTCTCTTGGAATTTTGGGTAGGAAGGGCTTTTAAAGCCCTCAATTGGGCAAACAGTGCCTGTTTAATGAAGCGCCAGAACTGTATCATGCTGGTTTACCCCAAACTTTTCACTGGCTTACAGCTAAAAAGTCTGGTTGACCAAGCTTTTAGCCCCTTTTTAGTCCCCAAACCCTCATGCACAAAGTCTTTATCGATGGCGAAGCTGGCACCACCGGGCTCCAAATTCGCGAGCGTTTGGCGCACATGCCTGGCTTAGAAGTGGTCAGCATCGACCCCAATCTTCGTAAGGACCCGCAGGCCAAACGGGCACTCATGGGTGAGGTCGACTTGGTCGTCCTCTGCCTGCACGACGATGCGGCCCGTGAATCGGTGGCGATGGTCGATAGCCTGAGTGGCAAACAGCCCAAAATCATCGACGCATCCACAGCGCACCGCGTCGCACCAGGCTGGGTTTACGGGTTCCCCGAGTTGTCGAGCACCCAAACCCAAGCCATCCAATCCGCTAAGCGCGTCGCCAACCCAGGTTGCTATGCCACCGGTGCGATCGCCTTGTTGCATCCCTTGGTAGAGGCGGGCCTCATCCCCAAAGACTTCCCCCTGGCCCTTCCTTCGGTGAGCGGCTATTCGGGCGGGGGCAGATCCATGATTGAAGATTACGAGGCAGGCAAAGCCCCATTGTTCGAAGCCTATGCCTTGCAACTCGAACACAAACACATGCCAGAAATCATGGCCTACACCGGATTGACCCGCCGTCCTATTTTTGTGCCCTCGGTCGGTAACTTCAAACAAGGCATGTTGGTACAGGTTCCATTGCACCTAGACGCGCTACCTACAAAGCCAAAAGCCGCCGATCTAAACGACGCGCTTCTCCAACACTACGCCAAAAGCCCCAAAGGTTTTGTCAAAGTTTTGCCCGCTACGGATAACGGGAAACTAGATGCCACTGCGTTGAATGACACCAACAACCTAGAGATTCGCGTGTTTGGTAACGAAGCCCATCGACATGCTGTTTTGATTGCTCGGCTCGATAACTTAGGCAAAGGCGC
>CAYFLF010000157.1:0-4717 GCA_964343725.1 uncultured Bordetella sp. | reverse complement strand
CACCAAAATCAATCCTGCTCCAAGGGCTTCGAGCAAAATCAACAGCATGAAACAACTCCTGTGGCGCGTGGTGTGGATGGCAATTGTAGGAAGCCTGGTGGCTTGTGGCACTGGCCCTCGTCGCGTGGTGGTGGATGAATCGATTCCCCTGCCCCCCACAGCACCTGTGACGCGACCAGTCGACGCCACGCCTCGCGCGTCTGGTGGTTTGGCGGGTACGCCCGACACCCCTAGTCCGCAAAAGTTTTACCGTAGCCGCTGGATTCCAGTGCCGTGGAGTGAACTGCCCGGTTGGCAAGACGACGACTTATCAGAAGCTTGGAATGCTTGGCTACAAAATTGTGAGCGACCAGGTCCCTTGTTCGCTCCCTTATGCAGGCAGGTCAAGCAACTGCTGTTGGCCGACAACCAAGACAAGCGCTTATGGCTGATGTCGCACTTGCAACCCTACCGAGTGGAATCTTTAGAAGGCAATCCAGAGGGTTTATTGACCAGCTACTACGAGCCGTTGATGGAGGCTTCCGCTCAAATGCGACCCGGATTTGAGGTGCCCTTGTACGCCCCGCCCGACGCATTACAGATCGCCAAGCGTGCGGGGCAGCCTTGGCTGACGCGACAACAAATAGACACCTCGCCAGAAGCCAAGGACGCATTGCGCGGCAAAGAGGTCGCGTGGCTAGCAGACCCGGTCGATGCATTGGTGTTGCATATCCAAGGGTCTGGGCGTGTGCGCATGACAGACGCAGATGGACGCATACGGGTGGTGCGTTTGGCCTATGCTGCATCGAACGATCAGCCATACGCCAGCGTCGGTCGTTGGTTGCTAGACCGTGGCTTGGTGCGCGATGCTTCATGGCCGGGTATCAAAGCGTGGATCAACGCAACGCAAGCAAGTAACCCGCGCTTGGTGCAAGAAATGCTGTGGAGCAACCCCCGCTATGTTTTTTTTAGACCAGAGACGCGTGCGGACAAAGATGCCGATTTAGGTCCACGGGGTGCGCAAGGCGTGCCCTTGACCGCTGGCCGATCGGTAGCGGTAGACAAAGACTCGATTCCATATGCAACTCCCTTGTGGTTGGCGAGCGCAGGTCCGAATGGCAGTTTGCAGCGTTTGGTATTTGCCCAAGATACTGGAAGCGCGATTGTGGGTGCTGTACGCGCAGATTATTTTGCGGGAACAGGCGCGCAAGCCGGTGAATTTGCTGGTCGCATGAAGCAAGGTTTGCGTCTTTGGGTGCTGTGGCCCAAATAAACCCTATATGTCACGCAGGCGGCGTGACCCAGACTTATTTGCCCTCTACACTTTAAGTGGCTTCTGACCCCCTTTGGAGAAACCCATGAACGCACCCTTGCCGGAGCACATCCGTCGCGCCTTAGAAAGCGTCACACTCGATGACAAATACAGCCTAGACATAGGTCGCGCATTCATGAGCGGAGTGCAAGCGTTGGTCAAGTTGCCCATGTTGCAACGCCAACGTGATGCCTTGCAGGGCAAAAACACCGCAGGTTTTATTAGTGGCTACCGTGGTTCACCCTTAGGCACTTACGACCAAGCCTTGTGGAAGGCTAAAAAGTATTTGCAAGCGCAAAACATCGTCTTCCAACCTGGGGTGAACGAAGAGTTGGCCGCAACTGCTTTGTGGGGCACCCAGCAGTTGGGTTTTGCACCAGCGGGTAGTAACAAATTTGATGGTGTCTTTGGTATTTGGTATGGCAAAGGCCCAGGCGTGGACCGTTGCGCCGACGTGTTTAAACACGCCAATATGGCGGGCACCACCCCTTGGGGTGGCGTGCTGGCGGTAGCGGGTGATGACCATGTCGCCAAGAGTTCTACCGCTGCGCACCAGAGCGACCATATTTTTAAAGCATGTGGCACACCCGTGTTTTTCCCCGCCAGTGTGCAAGACATTTTGGATTTGGGTGTGCATGCGTTCGCCATGAGCCGTTTCTCTGGCATTTGGTCGGGCATGAAAACCATCCAAGAAATTGTGGAGTCGAGTGCAACAGCAGTGATTGACCCTGAGCGTGTCAAGACAGTGTTGCCTGAGTTCGAGATGCCTGCTGGCGGTTTGCATATTCGTTGGCCAGATGATGCTTTGAGCCAAGAAGCCCGCTTATTTGATTTCAAGTGGTACGCGGCATTGGCCTATATCCGTGCCAACCGTTTGAACCACAACGTGTTGCAAGGACCGAATGACCGATTCGGTTTGATTGCCAGCGGCAAAGCCTACAACGACACGCGCCAAGCGCTTTTAGATTTGGGCTTGGATGACGAGACTTGCCGCCGAATTGGTATTCGCCTGCATAAAGTCACGGTGGTGTGGCCGCTCGAAGCGCAAGCGACGCGCGAGTTTGCAACAGGCTTGGAAGAAATTTTGGTGGTCGAAGAGAAGCGCCAAATCATCGAATACCAACTCAAAGAAGAACTCTACAACTGGCGAGCCGATGTGCGCCCCGTCGTATTGGGCAAATTCAATGAGGCTGAGGAAGGTGGCGGAGAGTGGTCGATGCCTAATCCACGCGCCAACACTTTGTTGCGTGCAAATGCCGATTTAAATCCGTCCTTGATTGCCAAAGCCATTGCCCAGCGCCTGCTCAAGATGGGGGTGGATGCCGATGTCGCGTCGCGCATCAACGCACAACTAGCCATCATTACTGCCAAAGAACAAGCGATGAGCGCGAGCGTGGTGACTGCTGATCGCCAGCCGTGGTTTTGTTCAGGATGCCCGCACAACACCAGTACCAAGGTGCCTGAAGGCTCGCGTGCGATGGCAGGTATTGGTTGTCACTTCATGTCGTTGTGGATGGACCGTAGCACCGCTGGGTTTACCCAAATGGGTGGCGAAGGCACGCCTTGGGTAGGCCAACAACCGTTTGTCAACGACCAACATATTTTTGCCAATATTGGAGATGGCACCTACTTCCACAGTGGCATCTTGGCGGTGCGCCAAAGCGTGGCGGCAGGCGTCAACATCACCTACAAAATTTTGTACAACGATGCGGTGGCCATGACAGGAGGCCAACCCATTGGCGAGCGCTCGGAGGGACACACCACCTTGCAAATTGCGCAAAGCATGCGCGCAGAAGGGGCCAAGCGGATTGTTATCGTCACAGACGAGCCAGAAAAATACGAGGGCGTGGATTTGGTGGCAGACGTCCATGTGTACCACCGCTCGTTGCTAGACCAAGTGCAGCGTGAAATGCGCGAAATCAAAGGTTGCACCGTCATCATTTATGACCAAACCTGCGCAACAGAAAAGCGCCGTCGCCGCAAACGCGGCACCATGGTCGATCCTGCTGTGCGCGTGTTGATCAATGACTTGGTCTGCGAAGGGTGTGGCGACTGTGGTGTGCAAAGTAATTGCTTAAGCGTTGAACCGCTGGAGACCGAATTTGGTCGCAAGCGCACCATCAACCAAAACACATGTAACAAAGACACCAGCTGTCTCAAAGGCTTTTGCCCAAGTTTTGTGACGGTTGAAGGCGGACAACTCAAGAAGAAAGCCAAAGGCGTTTCGCGCATAGCTTTGCCAGATATTGCTTTGCCCTTGCCTGCCATGCCGCAGACGCAGCATGCTTGGGGAATCGTGGTGGCAGGCGTAGGTGGCACAGGGGTTATCACCATTGGCCAACTATTGGGCATGGCCGCGCACATCGAGGGCAAAGGCATCGTGACCCAAGACTCCGCAGGTTTGGCACAAAAAGGCGGAGCGACATGGAGCCATGTGTTGATTGCCGATAACCAAGATGCGATTCGCACCACGCGCGTCAGCATGGCGGCTGCCGACCTCATCATTGGCTGTGACCCTATCGTGAGCGCTGGCAAAGAAACTTTGCAACGCATGTTGCAAGGCCGAACCCATGTCGCATTGAATGCCTACAGCACACCAACCGCCGCATTTGTGAAAAACGCCAACTGGCAAAACCCTGCAGAGCAATGCGCAGCAGACATTGCCCATGCAGTGGGTGCAGAGGGTTTGAGCGCGTTTGATGCCAACCGCGTGTCAACCCAAGTCTTGGGCGACACCATTTATATCAACCCCATGTTGTTAGGCTTTGCTTGGCAAAAAGGGTGGGTGCCCCTTGGCCACGAGGCTTTGATTCGCGCGATTGAGCTCAACGATGTCGCTGTTGCACAAAACATCGCTGCGTTTGAGTGGGGCCGTCATTGCGCGCACCATTGGCATGTGGTGGATAGCTTGCTGGCGCCTGCACAGGTGATCCAATTCCACAAGCCACAAAGTGTGGAAGCCTTGGTTGCCAAACGCGTCATGTTCCTCACCGATTACCAAAATAAAGCGTATGCCAAGCGCTATAGCGATGTGGTGGCGCGTGTGCAAACAGCCGAAGCGGCGCTACACAAAACCAGTTTGAGCGAAGCGGTTGCGCGCAATCTCTTTAAGCTAATGGCGTACAAAGACGAGTACGAAGTTGCACGCTTACATACGGATACGGCGTTTTTGCAAAAGATTAACGAGATGTTTGAAGGCGACTACACCGTCAATTACCACTTGGCGCCCCCCATCATTGCCAAGACCAATGAAAAAGGCGAGTTGCAAAAACAAAAATTTGGCCCGCTGATGCTCACTGGATTTAAGTTCCTCAAGCATTTCAAGGTATTGCGTGGAACGCCTTTTGATGTTTTCGGAAACACCGATGAACGTGAAATGGAGCGTGCATTGATCGGTGAATATGTCGCCAGCATAGAAGAGGTGCT
>CAYFLF010000156.1:0-4741 GCA_964343725.1 uncultured Bordetella sp. | reverse complement strand
AAATCAAACAAGCGCGGATGCGGGTCATCACGCGCCAGCAAGCGCAATAGCAATTCGTTGATGTAATACCCAGACAACAAGGCCTCGCCCATGGGCATGATGTGACCACCGACCCACTCCGCAACTTTGAGCGTTCGGATTTCTGCATCACCGCTATAACTGATCACCAAGGGTTGCAGTGGCAATAAGACGGGGCGGAAATTAGAACTAGGTCGTTTAGCACCCTTGGCCACCAAGGCAACACGGCCATGGTGTCGTGTAAAAGTTTCCAGGATGAGACTGGACTCACTCCAGTCGTAACGGTGTACGACAAAAGCCGGTTCGGCGTGGATGCGGGTTTTACTCGTAGCCAAAGCTACGCACCCGCGCTTCGTCGTCAGCCCAACCCGAGCGCACTTTGACCCATAGTTCTAAAAACACTTTGGCATCAAACAATTTTTCAAGTTCCGTACGCGCTTCAGTACCCATGCGTTTGAGGCGTTCGCCTTTGTCACCAATCACCATGGCTTTGTGGCCATCGCGCTCGACCACGATCGTCGCAGCGATACGCACCATGCGTTTCACGCCTTTGGTTTTACCGGGTTCTTCTTCAAATTTATCGATGATCACGGTAGAGGTGTAGGGCAATTCGTCACCCGTTAAGCGAAAGAGCTTTTCGCGCACCATCTCCGCCGCCATAAATCTTTCGCTGCGATCGGTTAATTCATCCGCGCCATAAAACCAAGCTTGCTGTGGCAAGTATTTCTCGCAAATGCCGAGCAAGCGTTCCACGTCTTTGGCGTTTTTAGCCGACATCGGCACAAACTCAGCAAACGGATGGCGCTGTTGCATGTCTTTTAACCAAGCAGGCACTGTGTCGCGGTTTTTCACGCTGTCTAATTTATTGGCGACTAGCAAAGTTGGAATGCCAGGCGCGAGCAAGGTCAACACCTTGGCATCTGCTGGCGTGAAACTGCCGGCCTCGACTACCAACAAAACCAGATCGACATCACCCACTGCACCTTGTACCGTTTTGTTGAGTGACTTGTTCAGCGCATTGCCATGGATGGTTTGAAAACCAGGTGTATCGACAAACACAAACTGCGCACTGCCCTCGGTACGCATACCGGTGATGCGATGGCGGGTAGTTTGCGCTTTGCGCGAGGTGATGCTAATTTTTTGCCCTACCAATGCATTGAGCAAAGTAGATTTACCCACATTGGGTTTACCAACAATGGCGATCAAGCCACAGCGCTGGTCTTCTGGTGCGATGAATGCAGGGCTTGCCATGACACGCCTGCCTTTGCTGGCATTGAGCATGGCCTCAATTTCGTCTGCGCTTTGCGGGATGTTGTCAGGCGTATGCGTCATGACGCATCTTTCAAGACTTGCAACATGGCGGCAGCGGCAGCTTGTTCTCCAGCTCGGCGGGAGGTACCAATGCCGCGCTCACAGCGGGCTAGGTCGATGACTTCACATTCCACATCAAAGGTTTGGCGATGCGCCGCCCCCAAGGTGCCGACGACCCGATAGATGGGTAACTGCATCTTGCGCGCTTGCAACCACTCTTGTAATTCGGTTTTGGCATCTTTACCAACGGCTTGCATTTCGGGTTTGATGTCTACCGCCGCGAAGATGCGTTGTACCAATTTGTCAGCTTCAGCAAAACCTGCATCTAAATACACAGCGCCCAAAACGGCCTCTAGCGCATCCGCCAATATGGAAGGTCGCTTGTGACCGCCAGAACGCAGTTCGCCTTCTCCCAGACGCAACATCTGGGGCAAGCCCATTTCAACTGCCAAGTGATGCAAGGTATCTTGCTTGACCAAATTTGCACGCACTCGCGACAAGTCGCCCTCTGGCAAGGTATTTAAGCGCTGGTAGAGCAAATTGGCTATGCATAAATTGAGTACCGAGTCACCTAGAAACTCCAGTCGTTCGTTGTGCTCTGCACTAAAGCTGCGATGCGTCAACGCCTGCTGTAACAATTCCGGGTTGTGAAACGTGATCTGCAAACGTTGTTGCAGCGTTTCCAAAATAGAGAGTGACTTAGGCGTTGCTTTGGACATGCGTGACGGGTTAATCAAAAGCACCGATGCGCTTGAGATTCCCAAAATTCATCCATACAAAAAAGGCTTTGCCCACAATATTTTTCTCAGGCACAAAACCCCAATAACGGGAATCGAGTGAATTGTCACGGTTGTCACCCATCATGAAATAGTGGCCTGCGGGTACTTTGCAGGTCACGCCTTCTATGGTGTAGCGACAGTTGTCTTTGAATACAAAATCATCTGCACCTGGAACAAAGGCAGGTCGATCTGCGTCATTGAGCAGACGGTGTATGCGCATAGCAGTTGGAGTGGACTCGGGCTTGTCTCCCATAGGAATGCGCTCTTCGAACTGCTTGATATAGCGCAAGCTATCCTCTTCAAAAAAATCGGGTAATGTGGTTTTAGAAACAGGTTGACCGTTGATGGTGAGTTGCTTGTTCAGGTAAGCAATTTCGTCACCGGGCAGACCAATCACACGCTTGATGTAATCGAGACTGGGCTTGGGTGGATAACGAAACACCATGACATCGCCGCGCTCAACAGGATTTCCATCTGTGACTTTCAGATTGATCACAGGCAAACGCACGCCGTAGTGAAACTTGTTCACCAAAATTAAATCGCCCACCCACAAAGTTGGAATCATCGAGCCTGATGGAATTTTGAAGGGCTCAAATAAGAATGAACGCAAAACAAACACCACAGCGATAACCGGGAACAACCCAGCCGTCCAATCCAACCACCAAGGCTGCATGATGAGACGCTCTTTCGCCTGGGTGACATCGACGTCATTTTTGGTGATGCCCAGTTTGTCGAGTTCCGCACGACGGTGCGCGGCGTCCAACTCCAAGCGCTCTGCAGCCTGACGACGCTGTGGCAAAAAGTAAAACTGCTCCGCTAACCAATAAATGCCTGTGACGATGGTGGCCATCAACATCAAAAAAGCAAAACTGCCTTCCAACATGCCGAGATACCAGGTGACGGCGTAGCCAACAAATGCAGCCAATACAAATCCGGTCAAGGTCGGCATTATTCTTCTACCTGCAAAATGGCCAAGAAAGCCTCTTGGGGCACCTCGACAGAGCCGATTTGTTTCATACGTTTTTTACCTGCTTTTTGTTTCTCTAACAGCTTGCGCTTACGGGTGATGTCACCACCGTAGCATTTTGCCAGCACGTTCTTGCGCAAAGCCTTGATGGTTTCGCGGGCAATGATGTTGGCACCGATCGCTGCTTGAATCGCCACATCGAACATTTGGCGGCTAATAATTTCACGCATTTTGGCCACCACCGCGCGGCCACGGTATTGCGCTTGGGTGCGGTGCACGATGATGGAGAGGGCATCGACTTTTTCACCGTTTAACAAAATGTCCACCTTGACGACGTCGGACGCACGGAATTCTTTGAATTCGTAGTCCATGGACGCATAGCCACGGCTGACCGATTTGAGTTTGTCAAAGAAGTCCAGCACGATTTCGCCCAAAGGCATGTCATAGGTCAACATGACTTGTCGGCCGTGGTAGGCCATATTGATTTGCACGCCCCGTTTTTGGTTGGCAAGCGTCATGACACCGCCGACATATTCTTGGGGCATGTAGAGATGCACAGTCACGATGGGCTCACGGATCTCTTGCATCTTGCCTTGATCGGGCATCTTGGCGGGGTTTTCTACCAAAATCACTTCACCATCTGGCTTGACCACTTGGTAGACCACGCTTGGTGCTGTGGTGATCAGGTCTTGGTCAAATTCACGCTCCAAACGCTCTTGCACGATTTCCATGTGCAAGAGACCCAAGAATCCGCAACGAAATCCAAAACCCAAGGCTTGTGACACTTCGGGCTCGTAATGCAAAGACGCATCGTTGAGTTTGAGTTTTTCCAACGCGTCGCGCAAGGCGTCGTATTGATTCGCTTCGGTCGGATAAAGCCCCGCAAAAACTTGCGGTTGAATTTCTTTGAAACCAGGCAAGGCTTTTTCAGCAGGTCCGAGGTTATTGGGTAACTTTTTCTCCAAAGTAATGGTGTCACCCACCTTGGCAGCCTGTAATTCTTTGATACCGGCAATGATGTACCCCACTTCACCCGCTTCTAGCGAGTCACGGGGTAGGTTTGCGGGTGTAAAAACGCCAAGGTTGTCAGCGTTGTAGGCGGCGTTTGATGCCATCATCTTGATCCGCTCGCCTTTGCCCAAGCGTCCGTCCACAACACGAACCAGCATGACCACGCCCACATAGGTATCGAACCAACTGTCAATGATCATGGCGCGTAAAGGTGCGTCGGGGTCACCTTTAGGCGGGGGGATTTTGCTCACAACCGCTTCGAGAATTTCTTCAATGCCCATGCCGGTCTTCGCAGAACAAGGAATCGCGTCAGTGGCGTCGATGCCGATCACATCTTCAATTTCGACTTTGGCATTGTCTGGATCGGCTTGGGGTAAGTCCATTTTGTTGAGAACTGGGAGCACTTCAACGCCCAAATCGAGAGCGGTGTAGCAATTGGCAACAGTTTGCGCCTCCACACCTTGACTCGCGTCAACCACTAGCAAAGCACCCTCACAAGCTGACAAAGAACGCGAAACTTCGTAAGAAAAGTCCACGTGACCCGGTGTATCGATCAAATTAAGGTTGTAAACCTGTCCGTCTTTTGCTTTGTATTGCAGTGCAGCGGTCTGCGCCTTGATGGTTATCCCACGCTCTTTCTCGATATCCATCGAGT
>CAYFLF010000155.1:0-4756 GCA_964343725.1 uncultured Bordetella sp. | reverse complement strand
GTCAAAAATAGAGAAATTAGTTTATTGATATCTGAACAAGAACTGCAATCTAGAAAAAATTTAAATCCCATCAATATGCCTAGCGCAAAACGCGGCTATCTCAAGCTTTTCCTAGAAACTGTCACCCAAGCAGAACACGGCGTTGACTTTGATTTCCTTCGCTCGCCTGAGTCAAACGGCAAAACACCTCGAACATAGTCGCCAGTTTGTCAGGGGTGGATGAAACCCCTACTGGTCCATTGGGTACTAGGTGTTAGTATTTTTTTGCTTCAGTCACTCATCAAAACCATAGGAGACAAAAATGGCCTTTCGTAGACATATCCTCGGCGCTGTTGCGCTGTCAGCCTTTCTTGGCTTTTCATCCACTGCCTCGGCACAAAACCGAACATTCTCCTTCGCATACGACCAACCGCCCACAACTGCTTATGGCATAGCTGCAAACATATTTGATGCCAAACTCAAAGAATTGAGTGGCGGCAAGATGAGTATTAACCAATTTCCTGGTGCTCAGCTGGGTCAAGAGCCACAAATGTTGCAAAAGATGCGTGCAGGTGACATTGATTTTGTGATCACCTCAACTGCGAATGCGTCTACGGTTGCTCCACAAGCAGGTGTTTTTTCCTTGCATTTTTTATTTCGCGATCAAAATCACTTAGCTAAATCACTTGCTGACCCTGCAATTTCTCAAGCATTTCGTGACATGACCAAGGAATCAGTGACGGGAGCTCGAACCCTTGGCTTGTTAACCATGGGACTTCGAAACATGTACAGCAAAAAAGAAATCGTTAACGTTAACGATATCAAAGGTCAAAAAATTCGGGTCCAAGCGACGAAAACAGAAGATACCCACTTTCCGGCTTATGGCGCGCAAGTCGTACACATGCCTTTTGGCGATGTTTACACATCTCTACAAACTGGCGTAGTCAATATCGCTGAGAACGGCATCAATGTGTATTTGGCTAATAAGCATTACGAAGTCGCACCAATTCTTTCGATCACTGAACACGAGGCTAACAACAATTGTCTTTGGATCAGCGACAAAACATGGAATAGCTTGACTCCCGAACAACAAAAATGGGTACAAACCGCCGCGGAAGAAGTCTCAAAAAGAGAGCCAATGATGGCACTCCAATTAGAAAAGGACTCTGCAGAAAAACTCAAAAAAATGGGAGTAAAGGTAGTTGAAAACGTAGATAAAAGTGGTTTTATGAAAGCTGCCGCACCGATTCAAGATCAACTCGCCGCTGAGCTTGGACCTCACGCTGTAAAAATTTTGAAATTAGTCCGCGAAGTGAAATAAAACCGTATGACCGAAACCCACTTTCGCTCGCTTGTCTTAGACAGGCATCGTCATCTCAAATGGAAGGCCTTTGATCCTCTCGAAGCTTTTTTGATGATCATGTGCGGTGTCTGCATCTTCATGTTCACTGTTTCGGTGTTTGCAGATGTGATTACCCGCACATTGGGTGATCCGTGGGTGTGGTTACAACAAGTTACAACCGCTTTTTTTTGCTGGGGTGTTTTCATTGGAATGGCGGCAGCCACAAGACGTAATGACCATTTCTACTTAACTGAAATCACAAAGCGTATGAAAGGCCCTTCTCGTAACCTCATTGAGGCCTTGAATCGCTTAGTGGTCTTATTGGTCTCTGTTTTATTGACTTACTATGGTTGGCAAAACGCCCTATTGGACATGGGTAGTTTTCGAATGCCTTCACTTATCCCACTGACGGTTTATACGGGGATAGTGCCCTTTGCTGGGGTCATGATCGGACTCTTTACCGTTGAGCAACTTGTCAATGGATTACAAAATGGTTTTGAGGGCCCTGAGGATCTTGAGAACGTAGTCACCGAAGGAGATGGGCATGAGTAATGGTGGCATTTTGGTTTTCATGGCCTCTTTGTTTTTATTGCTCGGTTACATGGGCGTCCCTGTCACGTTTGCCCTAATCGCGGGTGTATTGATTGCAGTGCAATTTACCCAAATCAGCATGCAGTCCATGGTGGGACAGCTTTTTCACGGCATTGACTCTGAAGCCCTTTTGGCTGTCCCTTTCTTCTTATTGGTTGGCGAACTCATGGCGTCATCCGACGTGGTCCATCGGATGATCCGATTGGCTCAAACTTTGGTTGGCCACTTCCGTGGTGGTTTGGCGCAAGTAGTCACTCTTTTTAGTATGTTCTTTGCAGGAATATCGGGATCATCTACAGCCGATGTTGCCGTGTTGAGTAGAACTGTTGCTCCCGAGATGGATCGAGAAGGTTATGACCGTGCATTTACTGCAGCCCTGATCGCATCCGCTTCCACGATGGCGAACCTCATACCCCCAAGCATCATGGCCATCGTTTATGGCGCTACTGGAAACGTCTCCATTGGTGGACTGTTTTTAGCTGGTGTAGTTCCGGGTGTGCTGATTGGAATAGGCTTGATGATCTATAGCTATGTTTGGGGACCTCCTGGTTTTAAAAAGGAACGCGCTTCATTTTCACAAGTCGCTCTCGCATCAAAAGAGGCTGGTATGCCTTTGATGATTCCTGTCATCATCATGGGTGGTATTTTGTCGGGGTGGTTCACACCGACTGAAGCTGGCATGATCGCTTCTGTATACGTTTTACTGGTATTGATTCCTATTTATCGCCCGCACCACGTATATGAACTTCCTCGCGATTTCATGTACGCAGGATTACTCTACAGCTTACCTTTAGCAGCGGTTGCAGCCGCCTCAGCATTTGGATGGATGGTGGCGTATTTGCGAGGTCCTGACATTGTGTCGAGTTACATCACAAGTGTTGCAGGAACCAGTGGTCCCATGATCATGTTCTCGCTCGTGGTTCTTTTTATTATTGTGGGGGACTTTATTGATGCTGTTCCCGCCATCATCATATTTATGCCAATCATCAATAAACTCACTGAAATAGGAAACATCAATCCCTTGCATATGGGTGTAGTGCTGATCACCACCTTGGTGTTTGGTTTGATAACACCGCCCTATGGCCTATCCTTATTGGTTGCTTCAAAATATGTTGGCGTTGGATTTGGAAGAGCCGTTGTTAGGTCACTGCCTTTGTATGGCGTATTTCTGTTAACCATCGCTTTTGTCGTACTTTTCCCTGAAGTGGTTTTGTACCTTCCCAAGTTGCTCTTGCCTGAATCTGTTGGGTGTTTCAAGGCACCAGGTGGTAGCGGCTACATTTGCCCTAACTAATGATTGGAAAACTTATGGGACATGCGCAATTTTCAAATACAAATTATGAATGGCCTTTTTCTATCAAGCCACTGACTCCCCATTTAGGAGCCGAGATTGATGGCGTCAATTTGTCGGAGGAAATGTCTCCTGAAACCCTAGACGGTATTCACCGAGCTTTTTTGCAATATCAAGTCCTTCTGTTTCCTCCGCAAGAGGTTCCGCCTGCTCAGCAGGTCAAATTGGCCCAATGCTTTGGTGAAGTTCAAATCCATGTCATGAACCAATACCATGCAGATGGTTTTCCTGAGTTGTATCGACTCTCCAACCTCAACGCTGAGGGCAAGCCTAATGGCAAGCATCCAGACAGAGGTACTTTGGAATGGCATACCGATGGCTCTTGGCAACGCGTCACAGGACATGCCACTATCATCTACGGCGAAGTGATGCCAGAACCTGGGCAAGGCGGGCAAACCCACTTTTGCGACATGTATGGCGCTTATGAACGTTTGAGCGACGATTGGAAAAAACGTATCGCAAATTTACGCGCCGTACATAACCTCGATTTTTCACGCACTCGCAGACACGGTGAAGACCCCATGACAGAAGACCAACGTAAAGCGGTGCCACCAGTCGATCACCCTATTGTTCGAACCCATCCAGAAACAGGTCGCAAATGCCTGTATTTGGGTGATCATGCTGAATATGTTGTTGGTATGCCATACGAAGAAGGTCGCGCTTTGATCGAGGAACTTAACCGCCTGTCTATTCATCCGGACTTGACCTATGAGCACGACTGGCAAATCAAACAACTGATCGTGTGGGACAACCGTTGTCTTCTTCATAAAGCCACTTCATACGACCCACACACCCAAAGCCGTGTGATTCGCCGTTGTACGGTTTTAGGCGAAGTTCCGGTTTAGTACGCGAATACGCCAAAACAACCACCCGCTGATGGATAGGTTGAATAAATTCCAAGCAATTCCATTTACAAAAGCTGCGTGGTAAGAGCCCGTTAAATCAAATATCTTCCCAGACAACCATCCACCTAGGGCCATACCAACCAAACTGGCCATGATGACAGAGCCTACTCTCGCTCCTGCCTCTTGCGGCGGAAAATATTCTCGAACAATGATGGCGTAAGCAGGCACGATGCCACCTTGAAACAGCCCAAACATTCCAGAAATGATGTAGAGCGGCACCAAGCCATCAAAAGGCAAAAATAACAATAAAGCGACTCCCTGCAAAGCCGAACCAAGTAAAAGAGTTCGAATTCCTCCAATGCGGTCACAAATCCAACCCGATACCAATCTACTGACGATTCCGCAAGTCAACATCAATGACAACATTTCTGCCCCTCGTGCCGCGCCATAACCCAAATCGGCGCAATAGGCAACGATATGCACTTGAGGCATCGACATAGCCACACAACACGCCACAGCCGCAATACACAAAAGAAATTGCGCATGTCCTATTTGCAGGCCAAAAGGTTGTGCTGAAGTTAATCCAGAATGGGCCAATTCAGAAGCCCCATTAGTCGTTGCCAAAGGTGGACGTTGTCGCATCAAGAA
>CAYFLF010000154.1:2843-4819 GCA_964343725.1 uncultured Bordetella sp. | reverse complement strand
CAAGCCAGAAGCATTGCACAGGCCTTGCCAGATGAAGTGCACATCACCCGTTCAACAAGCTCTGGCTTAAACAACGCTTCTTCTAGCGTTAACCCAAGCAATACGACCACGGCTGCCCCTAACGCATGGGACGGACAAATGATCTTGCGTTTGCCTCAGGGTCCATCCAACTATCTCAGCCGTGGAGTCAAACCATGACGCAAGGCGCCAAGTGGTCGATCGCTGGCGCTCTTATTGGGGCTTGCTTTGCTTTGTTTAGCCAAGCACCTGCAACTTGGTTAGCCAACGCGATTTCCAATGCCAGTCAACAGCGCTTTGTTTTACAAAATGCGCAAGGCACTGTTTGGCGCGGGTCTGCTATTGCGCTCCTAACTGATGGCAGTCAAGGCAGTCAAGCGCCTGTGGCAAAGGGAACGCCATTACCCACACGTGTTCACTGGAACTTTTCACCAGGCTTTGATAGTCAGTTGATGCGCTTCGTGATGCGCGCGCGCATCAGCAGTGCTTGCTGCACGAGTGAACCTCTGCAATTGACCATGTCACTTGGTTGGCAAGGTATGCGCATCGACCTCGCCAACCAACAATCCCAATGGCCTGCCCAATGGCTGGTCGGATTAGGCGCACCGTGGAATACCGTGCAACCGGAAGGCAGCATGCAATTGCGCACCGAAAACTTGAACTGGCAATCCAAAGCAGGCACGCCCACAGTTCAAGGTTTGGCAGAACTCACACTCTCGCAATTGGCAACACCCTTATCTACTTTGAAGCCCTTGGGGACTTACCGTCTTCGCCTGCAAGGCGGTGACACAATGGCGGTTTCTTTGGCCACCCTAGAAGGTGGCCTGCAACTCAGTGGCGCTGGCCAATGGGCCAACGGACGCTTGCAATTCAAGGGCGAAGCCCGCGCGCAGCCTGCATTGGAGGCGGCGCTTTCGAACTTACTCAATATCTTGGGCCAACGACAAGGCGCCATCTCTCTCATGCAAATAGGTTAATCACATGCCCTCGACAATCCGACCACTTTCACCCCCAAGCAAAGCACATGCTGGCTACCTGAGGATATTGCTGACATCGCTTGTGTTAGCGGGCGTGAGTTTGATGCAACTTCCGAGCTATGCGGCAGGCCCCAGCAAAAAAGATGCATCCGCCGAGCCCCTCACGCTCAACTTTGTCAATGCAGAAATTGAATCGGTTGCCCGCACGCTGGCCACTTTGCTTCGCCACAACCTAGTCGTCGATCCGCGGGTCAAGGGCACGATCAACCTCAGCACCGAAACACCCGTCACCCCTGCACAAGCGTGGCAACAGTTTTTGGCAGTGATTCGCTTGCAAGGTTTTGCGGTAGTGGAATCACAAGGCCTTTACAAAATCTTGCCCGAAGCAGACGCCAAATTACAAGGTGGAAGCGTGCAGCAAGTGACCCGTCCGGGCTCCAGAGTAGGTGGGGCCAATGCCGATGGCGATTTAGGCAGTGGCGGTGGCCAAGTGGTCACCCAAATTTTTAGGCTCAACCACGAGCAGGCCAACAACTTATTGCCTGTATTGCGACCACTCATCAGCCCTAACAACACCATCAACGTCAACCCTGGCAACAACTCCTTGGTCATCACCGACTATGCGGATAACTTGCAACGCTTGGCGCGCATCATTGCAAACCTCGATGTGTCCAACGCTGGAGAAGTAGAAGTCATCGCGCTCAAAAACGCGATCGCGATCGACCTTGCCCCTTTGGTCTCTCGTTTGATTGAGCCTACGGCTAATTCCAATGCGGCTGCAGCTGGCACACCAGGTACGCCCACACAAACTGGCAATGACTACAAAACCACCTTGATTGCCGAGCCTCGTAGCAACACCTTGATCTTGCGAGCCGCTAATCCAGCACGCGCCGCCTTGGTTCGCTCATTGATTGAAAAACTAGACCAACCCGGCACACAAAACCCCAGTGGCAATATCCATGTGGTGTATTTGAAAAATGC
>CAYFLF010000154.1:0-2743 GCA_964343725.1 uncultured Bordetella sp. | reverse complement strand
CAAATGGGCATTCAGTGGCAAGCGCCTTTTGGCACAAACGCAGTGGGCGGCACCAACTTTGGCACCACAGGCAATATCGCGGGGCTATCACAAGGCAGCACTGCAGCTGCAGCGGCAGGTGTAGGAACGGGCCTCAATATTGGCACCTTACGCACTGTCAATGGCAGAAATGTGCTGGGTAGTTTGGCTAACTTTTTAGAAACAAATGGTGACGCCAACATTTTGTCTACACCTACTTTGCTAACACTAGACAACGAAGAAGCCAAGATCGTCGTCGGACAAAACGTGCCTTTCATCACAGGCCAATACACCAGCAACAACACCGCAACAGGATCTGTCAATCCGTTTCAAACGGTAGAGCGCAAAGACGTGGGTTTGACCTTGCGCGTGAAGCCTCAAATCAGTGAAACCGGTACGGTCAAACTCACCATCTTCCAAGAAGTATCGAGTGTGGATTACACCAAGGCCTCATCGATTGGATTGATCACGAATAAACGCAGTATTGAATCAAATGTCTTGGTCGAAGACGGTTCTGTGATTGTGTTGGGTGGCTTGTTGTCTGACACGTTTTCTGGCAATAAAAGCCAAGTGCCAGGTTTGGGTGATATCCCAGGTTTAGGTTGGTTGTTTCGCAATGAATCTCGCACGCGTTCCAAAGCAAACCTGATGGTGTTTTTGCGGCCCATTGTTGTGCGCGACGCCAGCGCGACCGAAGCCTTGAGCACGAGTCGTTACCAACAGATGATGGGTGTTCAAAACAATTCGCAACCAAGCGCCAACATCTTGCTTGACACGGGTGGCGCCGCCAAATTACCCCCCATCAAAGAGTCACCCAAGCCCTCTGGCAAGTGATATGCGCCAGTTGCTCCCCTATGCCTTCGCGAGAAGTCACCAACTCTTATTAGAAGAAGAGAGTAACCACTGCACCTTATGGCATGGCGATGCCCCTGATACAGGCGCATGGAGTGAAGTCAATCGACGTTTTCGCGTGGATGCTTTTGAATACTTGGATAACGCTAGCTTAGCCAAGCGCATCAGCGAGGCCTATGCCCAAGTGGACTCCAATGCGGCATTGGTAGTAAATGCAGTCGAGAGCGACATCGACATCAGCCGCATGATGCAAGAGCTACCCGCAGTAGAAGATTTACTAGAAGCCGCAGACGATGCACCCATCGTCCGTATGCTCAATGCCTTGCTAACCCAAGCCGCACGCGATGGGGCCAGTGATATCCATATCGAACCCTACGAGCGCCATTCCAGTGTGCGCTTTCGTATCGACGGCACTTTGCGCGAAGTGGTGCAGCCTAATCGTGCCTTGCATGCGGCTTTGATTTCGCGTTTGAAAATCATGGCCGAACTCGACATTGCAGAAAAGCGTCTGCCACAAGATGGTCGTATTTCTTTGCGCTTAGGCCAACGCGCGATCGATGTACGTGTCTCCACATTGCCCAGCGCACACGGCGAGCGTGCAGTCTTGCGTTTGCTAGACAAATCACAAGGGCGTTTGAGTTTGGAGTCCGTTGGAATGTCGGGCGACACACTGCAACGCTTTAGTGCATTGGTGCAACAACCGCATGGCATTATTTTGGTGACTGGCCCCACAGGTTCCGGCAAAACAACCACTCTTTATGCAGCACTACAAACCTTAGACGCCACCCGTAGCAACATCATGACGGTGGAAGATCCGATTGAATACGAGTTAGCTGGTGTGGGTCAAACCCAAGTCAATCCCAAGATTGATTTGGACTTTGCCAAAGCCTTGCGTGCCATTCTGCGGCAAGACCCCGACGTCATCATGATTGGCGAGATACGCGATTTTGAAACCGCGCAAATCGCGATACAAGCTTCACTCACAGGCCACTTGGTGTTGGCGACGTTGCATACCAATGACGCAGCCAGCGCTGTGACGCGTTTGCATGATATGGGTGTAGAGCCATTTTTATTAAGCTCTTCTTTATTAGGCGTATTGGCGCAACGCCTGTTGCGTAAGAGTTGCACCGCATGCGCTGGCAAAGGGTGCGACGCATGCGGACACAGCGGCTACCAAGGCCGCACGGGTATTTTTGAACTCCTCACCACCAATGACGAGATACGCGCATTGATCCATGCGCAAGCGAGTGAGGCCCAATTACGCGAGGCAGCATTGCGCAATGGCATGCAATTGATGCGCGAAGACGGTGAACGCTTGGTCCATTTGGGCATCTCTACTGAAGAAGAACTCATTCGCGTCACGCGCGACTAAGTCGCGGCGATTGTTTGTATGCCAGCCTATTCGTTTGAAGCACTAGACCCACAAGGCCAAACACGGCGTGGCGTATTAGAAGCAGAAACTGCACGTCATGCCCGCAGCCAATTGCGCGCGCAAGACTGGGTGCCTCTCAAAATAGACTTGCAACAAACATCTAAAACAGGTCTGCAAACTGTTATTTGGGAATCCAAAGTATTTGGCAACGATGCACTGGCTGTGTGGACGCGTCAGCTGGCAGGACTAGTGGGTGCAGGTTTGCCACTGGAGCGTGCGTTGAGCACTTTGGCACAAGAAGCAGAGACGCCTCGTCAACGCGACTTGGTGTCTACTTTGCGCGAAGAAGTCAATGCAGGGGCAACATTTGCCAAAGCTTTGGCACAACACCCACGCGAGTTCTCTGCAATTTACTTAGGTGTCGTTGCGGCGGGTGAACAAAGCGGGCATCTAGACCGAGTACTTGAGAGCTTAGCGGACGACCTGGAAGCACAACAAGCG
>CAYFLF010000153.1:0-4896 GCA_964343725.1 uncultured Bordetella sp. | reverse complement strand
TGGAGAAGTGCATGGCGAAGCGTCTTTTTAAATGAGATGCAGTCCATCGAATATGGGTCGCTGCAAACTTTGCATCATAGAGAGTATCTAAGCAATTAGTTGCACCGTTTAGGTCACTTCGGTGTCAGTCAAATGACACCTAAAATTGCAGGATGCAAGTTAATCCTTCTATATTCAAGGCATACGACATTCGCGGTGTTGTACCTTCCACATTGACAGAGGAAGTGGCCTACCACCTTGGGCATGCGTTTGGTACACATGCGATGGCCAATGGCGAGTCCGTGGTGGCTGTGGGCCGAGATGGGCGACTCAGCGGGCCTTTGTTGTCTGGCGCGTTGATGCGTGGCTTGGTGGAAACGGGTGTGCAAGTGATCGATATAGGCGCTGTCACAACCCCGATGCTGTACTTCGCGGCAAGTACCCTGTGTGCAAGTGGCATTCAAGTGACGGGAAGCCACAACCCCAAAGACTACAACGGCTTCAAGATGGTGTTGGGTGGTCGTGCCATATACGGGGATGAAATTCAAACCTTGCGCACCATCATGGAAAACGACGCTTGGGTATTGAAATCTGGCGGAAGTATCCGCCAAGTAGATGTGACCGCAGATTACCAAGCACGCATCGTCAGCGACATTCGCTTACAGCGGCCTATAAAAATCGTGGTCGATTGCGGCAATGGCATCGCAGGTGCCACAGCGCCGTCGATATTTCGTGCCATTGGGTGCGAAGTGATTGAATTGTTTAGTGAGGTGGATGGCAATTTTCCGAATCACCATCCAGACCCCAGCAAACTCGATAACTTGAATGATGTGTTGCATGCTTTAAAAAATAGCGATGCCGAAATAGGTTTGGCATTCGACGGTGATGGTGACCGTTTAGGCATTGTGACCAAAGACGGCAATATTATTTTTCCAGACCGCCAAATGGCTTTGTTTGCGCAAGATGTGTTGGCGCGTGTGCCAGATGGAACGATTGTTTTTGATGTCAAGTGTTCACAACGGTTGGGCCCAGCTATTCGCGAAGCAGGTGGCAAGCCTTTGATGTTTAAAACAGGCCATTCTTTGATCAAAGCCAAGATGAAAGAAATCAACTCGCCTTTGGGTGGAGAGATGAGTGGCCATATCTTTTTCAAAGAGCGTTGGTATGGTTTTGATGACGGTACCTATGCAGGTTGCCGTTTATTAGAAATAGTCAGCAAAAGCTCGGATGCAAGCGCTGTGCTCAATGCGTTGCCAACTAGTTTTTCAACACCTGAACTCAATGTGGCATGTGTCGAAGGTGAGCCACACCGCGTGAGTGAAGCACTACAGAAGTTGGTAGCCTCTGGCAATGTGCCGTCCCCTGCTTTTAAGCCAGAAGTGTGCGCGATCGATGGCTTGCGTATTGATTGGAGCGATGGCTTTGGTTTGATCCGAGCATCTAACACCACGCCAGTGCTGGTGTTGCGATTTGAAGGCCATACCCAAGAAGCCTTATCACGCATCGAGCACGATATGTTGGTGTTGTTGCGCACGGTCAAGCCCGATGCGCAATTTCAAGAGGCTGCGCATTGAAGGTTGCGCACGTCGCTACGCCCCTTCGGGTTTTGGTGGTGAAGCTCTCGTCATTAGGCGATGTGGTACATACTTTGCCCGCCGCTATGGATATACAGGCACATTTCCCAAATGCACAAATTGATTGGGTGGTTGAGCCAAGTTTTGCGCCGATCGTCAAAGCGTGTTTAGCTGTCCATCGTGTGATTGCTTGTGATTTGCGTCGTTGGCGAAAAAACATCTGGTCTACAGAGACGCGAATGGCTTGGCGTGCCTTCATGGCCGAACTACGCCAAGAGCGTTATGACGCCATCCTCGATTTACAAGGACTCACCAAATCTGCTTTAGTTTCTTGGCTAGCGCGTACTGCGCCCCAGGGAAAGCGTTTTGCCATGGCGCATGCCACCGATGGTTCGGCTTATGAGCGTCCGACCCGTTGGGTGGCAGATCAAGCCGTGGAAATGCCGAGGCATATTCACGCTTTGACCCGTGGCAGATTGCTTTGCGCAACTGCCTTGCAATACGAGATGCCAGTGACATTGCAGTATGGATTGAATTCCCAAAACGATGTAGAGGCAATTAATCGCGCAAAGAATCTAGTGATGTTTGTCCATGGCACATCCCGTGCTGACAAAGAATGGCCATTGAGCAATTGGCATGAATTAGGTTTGCGTTTATCCCGGTCAGGCTACCAAGTCGCTTTGCCGCACGGTAATGAAGAAGAACGTTTGCGCAGTGTTGCGATGGCAGAGATGATTCCCAATGCCATCGTTTTGCCGCAAATGAAAATCAATGAATTGATGCAATTCATGGCAAGCACGGCTGGTGTGATCGGTGTCGACAGTGGTGTGAGTCATATTGCGGTAGCTTTGAATTTGCCGCATGTACAAATTTATAACTTTGACACCGCATGGCGCACAGGGCCTATTAGCAGTGACCATGACAAAACTCGCCAACGCAGTGTGGTGGATTTTCCGACGCCATCGGTGGATGCTGTTTGGGCTTTGTGGCAGGAGTGCATCGCGTGACGCTGACTTTGTATTCTTGGCTGATGTGGGCTATACAACCGCTATTGCGAAGCAAGTTGCGTCGGCGTGGCTTGAAAGAGCCTGGTTATTTAGAGCATATAGAAGAGCGTTTTGGTGTTTACACAAATCAAATCAAAACGCAAACCCAAGAACCTTCTGCAGCCAAGACATGTGTTTGGGTGCATGCGGTTTCCTTGGGAGAAACGCGCGCGGCAGAAGTCTTGTTACACGCTTTACGTGCTGAATATCCTGCCATACGAATCGTCTTGACCCATGGCACTGCGACTGGCCGTGCCCTTGGCGCATCTCTATTGAAAGAGGGTGATGTGCAAGTTTGGCAACCGTGGGATACGCCTGCCATCGTGCAAAGATTTCTCCAACACTTTCAGCCTCAATTGGCTGTAGTGCTGGAAACAGAGATTTGGCCAAACTGGGTTGCGCAATGCAAGCACTCCAATATTCCAATGGTGTTAGTCAATGCGCGCATGAGTGAAAAAAGTATGCTTAGCGCGCAACGACTTGCATGGTTGTCTGGACCCGCATATGCAGGGCTTAACGGGGTCTGGGCGCAAACCCCTGATGATGCCAAGCGACTAGAACTGCTAGGCGCACCTGTGATGGAAGTTGTGGGCAATGTGAAGTTCGATGCACAACCCAATTCGGTGCTGTTAGCCCAAGCGTTGCTATGGAGCAAAAACTTTACCCGTCCAGTTGTTTTATTGGCCAGTTCGCGCGAAGGCGAGGAGGACTTGTGGCTAGACGCATTACAAGCATTGAAAGAAAACCCCGTCGATGGTCAAGAACATGTGCATGCTGTCCATTGGTTGGTGGTGCCAAGACATCCACAGCGCTTTGATGCAGTAGCGCAAGCGATTGTGAATCGGGGTTGGAAACTCTCGCGGCGTAGCGAATGGCTAGACGGGCCAAGTCAAATCGATGAAGAAAATTTAGATACGGTGTGGCTGGGTGACTCGATGGGGGAGATGTCACTTTATTTCGGCCTCGCCGATGTGGCGTTATTGGGCGGAAGTTTTATGCCCTTAGGTGGTCAAAACCTGATTGAAGCAACGGCCTGTGGTTGCCCCGTCATCATGGGGCCGCATACCTTCAATTTTGCCGATGCGGCCGAGTTAGCGTTGGAAGCCGATGCCGCCATTCGTGTTGAAGACATGGCGCAAGGCGTGACATCAGCATTGCAATTAGTCTGTTCAGGTCCAGATGAAAACAGTTACGTATCAGCCTGTCTTGCATTCACGCAAAAGAACAAAGGTGCGACGCAACGCACTGTGCAGGCATTAAAGCCCTATATATCGCGCTGATTAAGGCGCAAGCAATTGGTTAATGTCTTGCAAGTCTTGTGGCGTCAAGGTGCCAGCCGCTTGCCTTAATTTCAAATTGCCCACCAACACGTCATAACGCGCTTTGGCTAAATCGCGTTTGGTTTGGTAGAGCTGGCTTTGCGAGTTCAAAACATCAATATTGATGTTGACACCAACCGAATAGCCCAACTTGTTGGCATCTAACGCACTTTGGGTAGAAGCCTCTGCAGCTTCGTAGGCTTTGACTTGGCTTAAGCCGGCAATCAAGCCTAGATATGCGGAGCGTGTTGTTTGGGCCACCGTGCGTTTGGCATTGTCAAAGTCAGCAATCGCTTTTGCTTCGAGCGCTTTGGTTTCGCTCACGCGGTATTGCGTGGTAAGGCCGGCAAATAGTGGAACGCTCAGTGTCAAAGTAGCTGAAGGATTTAAAACATGATTGCTAACACCACTGGTTGGACTGGTAGCTGAGCCAGAAAGATTGCGCACACCGCCATAGACTATTTGTCCATCTAGAGTAGGTAGATGACCCGCAATCGCTTTATCAACTTCCAATTTAGCAACTTCAAGTACCAATTGCGCTTGCCTGACGGTGGGACTCATTACCTCAGATTGCGAAACCCAAGTTTCTATAGGATCCTTAGGCGGATCAATCAATTTTGAGTTATCGCGTAATGGCTTGGCTTTGATATCTGATCTGCCAACAGCCAAGCCAAGGGCAAGGGTTTTGATACGTACATCGTTTTCAGCTGCAATTTCTTGTGCGAAGGTCAAGTCGTAGCGCGCTTGTGCATCACGAACGCCCGTGATGGTTGCCGTTCCTACTTCAAAATTACGCTTGGCCGATGCCAGTTGCTCAGCCACTGCTTTTTTCTGAGCTCTCACAAATTCAAGACTGTCTTGGCTGGAGAGTAGATCAAAATAGCTTTGCGTGACCCGAACTAATAATTCTTGCTCTGCCGCTTCGAATTGAGCAGTGGCTTGCAAAAGTTGGCGACCACCTTGCTTATAGCTTGCCCA
>CAYFLF010000152.1:0-4910 GCA_964343725.1 uncultured Bordetella sp. | reverse complement strand
CCAGCCAGTCAATACTGATTTAACGAGTGACAGACTGTTCCATGGCATCGGCAATACTGGTCTTACCCTGTTGACGTAATTTTTCTACCGCGCCATGTAAATCGCGGGTCTCTCGGTTTTGGCTGAGTTTGGATTTGCCTTCCAGCCGTTCAATGGTTATCTCAATTCCAACAATGGCTTTGAGCATGCCATCAATGTATTCAGGCGCTGAGTCACCCATTTTCCAAGGCTTGGGTTCTTGTGCTTCGTGTGTGCGTGTCAGGCGAGAGACTACGCGACGCATGAATTTTTCATCATCACGGATAGTCAATCTTCCAAAAACATGAACCACCTCGTAATTCCAAGTGGGAACTTGGCGATGGGTTTCGTGTTTACTGGGATACCAGTTTGGTGAGATATAAGTCTCTTCCCCTCGAAAAACCACCATGACGTCAGCACCCTGCTGGCATTGTTGCCATACTGGATTGGCCCGTGCAACATGCCCCGTCAATACACCTAACTTTCCAACTGATGGATCAAACTCGAAAGGAATGTGATTTGCATCCAATCCATTTACAGAGGATGTCACCAAAACACCCAGCGGGTGATCGCCCATGATGCGATGCATCACATGGAGATCATTTATAGCGAAATGTGAAGGTATGTACATCGCGTATCGATTGGAATTTACAGGTAATAACGTGAACTATACAAAAATTACCAACCAATCGATACTAAGAATGTTCCTTAAACAGAAGCGTTACAGGTCGAACCTATCCGCGTTCATGACCTTGACCCAAGCGGCAATGAAGTCGTGCACAAACTTTTCACGGTTATCGTCCTGCGCATACACCTCCGCGTAAGCTCGCAAAATAGAGTTAGAACCAAATACTAGGTCTACACGCGTCGCGGTGAATTTAAGGGCGCCATCTTTGCGATCCACGATGTTGTATGTATTTCGCGAGGTAGGCTTCCAGCTATAGGACATATCTGTCAAATTCACAAAGAAGTCGTTGGTCAATGCTCCAGGTCGATCCGTGAACACTCCGTGCTTGGTGCCACCAAAGTTGGTGTCCATCACGCGCATCCCTCCTATCAGAACCGTCATTTCGGCTGCCGTCAATCCCATCAGTTGCGCGCGCTCCAAAAGTAACTCCTCTGGTTTGACGGAGTAGTTCTTTTTTTGCCAATTGCGAAATCCGTCGGCTAGCGGCTCTAACACCTCGAAAGAGTCGACATCGGTTTGCAATTGCAAGGCATCGCCTCTACCTGGTGCAAACGGCACTTGAACTGTTACGCCAGCTGCCCTTGCTGCCAACTCGACTCCTATGTTGCCTCCCAACACAATGACATCAGCCACGCTCGCTCCAGTGTCGGCGGCAATCTTTTCGTATATCGCCAATACTCGCGCGAGTCGGAAAGGTTCATTGCCAACCCAGTCTTTTTGCGGTGCAAGTCGAATGCGGGCACCATTGGCTCCTCCGCGATGGTCAGATCCTCTATAAGTGCGCGCACTGTCCCAAGCGGTGCTCACCATTTCGTTAACCGGTAACCCAGCAGCAATGATTTTTGCTTTCACAGTCTCAAGGTCGTAGGACTTATTGCCTTTTGGAATAGGGTCCTGCCAAATCAAATCTTCGGTTGGGACTTCGGGGCCGATATAACGCGCCTTTGGACCCATATCACGGTGGGTCAGTTTGAACCAAGCTCGCGCAAAAACCTCTTCAAAATAAACTTGGTCAGTAGCAAAACGTTTCGAGATCTTGCTGTATTCAGGATCCATCTTCAACGCCATATCGGCATCGGTCATGATGGGCATACAACGAATGGAACTGTCTTCTACATCTGGGAACATATCTGCCGCATCAATGTTGATGGGCGTCCACTGCCAGGCACCGGTTGGGCTCATGGTGAGCTCCCAATCGTATTTAAATAACAGCTTGAAATAACCGTTATCCCATTTGGTAGGGTTGGAAGTCCAAGCACCTTCAATTCCACTGGTAACAGTATCTCGACCAACACCACGGGTTTTGTGGTTCACCCATCCAAATCCTTGTTCATAAAGATCTGCGCCCTCAGGTGCTGGCCCTAAGTTAGATGCACTGCCATTTCCGTGTGCTTTGCCAACCGTATGGCCTCCTGCAGTCAAGGCGACTGTTTCCTCATCGTTCATCGCCATGCGAGCAAATGTGACTCTCATGTCTTTAGCCGTCTTGAGTGGGTCAGGACTTCCATCCACGCCTTCTGGGTTGACATAAATGAGCCCCATCATGACTGCGGCAAGTGGGTTTTCAAGATCACGCTCCCCGCTATAACGGCTGCCCTCACTGCCAGTCTTGGCTAACCACTCTTTCTCTGATCCCCAATAAATGTCTTTCTCAGGATGCCAAATATCCTCTCGCCCGAACGCAAAGCCAAAGGTTTTGAATCCCATGGATTCGTATGCAACGTTGCCAGCCAAAATAATCAGGTCTGCCCAACTGATTTTGTTGCCGTATTTCTTTTTGATAGGCCATAGCAAGCGCCTTGCTTTGTCGAGGTTGCCGTTATCTGGCCATGAATTAAGCGGAGCAAATCGCTGATTACCAGTTCCTGCGCCGCCTCTGCCATCTGCTATGCGGTAGGTACCCGCGGCATGCCAAGCCATGCGGATCATCAGACCACCGTAATGCCCCCAATCTGCAGGCCACCAAGGTTGGCTATTTGTCATCAACTTGGTCAAATCCTGCTTGAGTCCAGTGACGTCTAATTTCTTGACCTGCTCGCGGTAATTCAAACCTTGAAGCGGATTGGTTTTTGTATCGTGCTGATGCAAGATATCTAGATTTAGCGTCTCTGGCCACCAAGCTTGTGATTGGTTAGCGTGGCCTGCATTGGTATTGGCCCCATGGGTAATGGGACACTGACCCGTGTTGGGATGTCTGCTCTTCATTGCTCTCTCCTTTGAGGTTTGTTTAAGAAATTCATCGATGAGCCGTCATGTTAATTACGGCTATCGAATCCTCAAAGTCAATTAAATTAATCTATCAAATAGCGATTCACTATGTGTGAGGCAATCCCACGACTTTCTATTTCATGCCCTAGTTATTTAACTTTTTGATCAGAGATTTATTCCCTGATAAAGCAAAGTAAACATCATCAAAATGCACTTCAAATTTAGGTAGAGCTGTACCTTGATAAATGGGAGCCACCTTCAAAACAGAAAAAAGGTAGTAGCTAAGAGTCTCGACAAACTGCTGGAACTGATTAGTTTCTACACGAGAAATGGGTTCAACCCAGATTTGCCAGTTCTCATCATCTCTAGAGATTTTTATCTGAGATTTTTTACCAATCATCTCGAGTCCATATTGTTCGATCAATAGCGTGAAATCTCCCTCAAAAATATCGTCAGTATTCAAGGTAGCAAGAATCCGTTTAGGATAGATTTTTAGATAACTTACATGCGTGTTAGGTTGATGATTCGAGGACATTGGCAACTAACTTTAATTTAAGTTGCAATGGTAAGTCATCGCGCCTCAATGATGGAAACGCTTATCTTTACTGACTTCAAGAACCGCCCTTGCGTGCGGTAATAAATTTCCGCCAAAGCGGATAACGCTACCAATACTGGTGAGTGTTTAGGCAAAAAATTTCTGACAACAAATAGCAGGATTTACCGCTTCTTCGACAACCTAATTAGAACTGCCTACAAGTATTGCGTTTTTTATTTTTATCGACGCAATTCAATGATGCGGCATAAGAGTTGCAAATGGCTTTTTGCGGAAATAACGCAACGAGTTCTTTTGAGCAAATAGCAAGAAGAAGAACAAACATCAGCAACATCACAAGATTTTTTAGATGAATCTTATTCTTGAGAAAGATAGAGGTCTTCCATGGCAATTTCAAACATTGGCTATATGAGTGCGTTCTCTTCAAATTTAATGCAGAAACAACAAAGTCTTAACAAGATGGTCTCTGCGATTAAATCAGGAAACTTGAATACCGCCCAAAACTGTTACATATCTGCTGGCTTGCCCCCCATGGCTCCTAGTAATACTAGCCCCCTTGGACGCCTCTACAACGCATTATTGAATGATGATTTAGCGGGCGCACAAAGGGCTGCGATTGATATGAAATTCAAGGGGATAACCAAGGTTACCGCGAAGCCCACGCCTATCATTGCGCCTAGTGTCACAACCAAACCGAAAACCTTGCCTAAGGTTTTACCTATTACTTCAAATACAAAAACCACTCCAGCACAATCTAAAGCTCTTGCCACTTTAATTGCAAAGGGTGGTGGTTTGTACAGTACCTATCCACTGACTCAGAAGTCAAGTCTATTTAGCCTACTTGGCAACAAAATAGATACTTCCGCATGAACGCCTCAGCACTAGTACTTTTATCAAACGCTACAAGCAGCGCGCATTGCTTCAGACATTTTTCCAAAGTAAAAAATGGTTGCTTCAGTTGGTATCAAATACTTGGTACGCCTGTTTAACCCCACATAGCAAAGCTCTACCAGTCCAGCATTTTCAAGATCTTTAATTTTTCGATGAATGGTGGCAGAACCGGCTATTGAGACCAAATCCATAGCTTGCGTAACCGTCAATGGCTTTTGCTTGAAGTGGTGAAGCGCGATTTCATTGAGTAACAGCTTTGAAGTAGACCCTACTTTTTTTAAACCCCTCTCATTGATCTCTAAGTTTTGTGAGTAGATCAAAAAATGAAAATATGAATTGCGCATAGTGACCCTCCAAGTTATTGATGTGAAATGATTTCAGCCTAAGAGTGCAGGTCAAATTTGACCCCTCTCGGCAGTTAGCCTTAGCTAAGCATTTGTTCAATTCATCTTAATATTGACTCTTGGGAAACTCACCTAAATTTAATAAATCAATTGAATAGCCATTCACTATGCTGATAGAAGATTTAATCTTCTATACCAACCACTTACC
>CAYFLF010000151.1:0-4954 GCA_964343725.1 uncultured Bordetella sp. | reverse complement strand
GAAGAGTAAGCCAACTTATTGCTCAAGTTTTCTAGCTTGGCAAAAAACATCCAATGCGTAGGTCCGCTATGCGTGTGGTAGTTCAATCCTGCATTCCAAGTGGTGTAACTTGCAGTGGTGACTGGCGTGACATTGCTGTAGGTGGGCATGCGATTTTGCGCGCCAGCATGCAAGAAACCAAATCGTGCACCCCATGCGTTTTGCGACCACAAGGCATCCGCACCCAAACGCATGGGTGCAATCCGTGGCAATGGTCTACCGTTGGTCAAATCATCGGCTCTCACGACATCACCACGTAACTCCAAATCGACAGCGCCGTATTGCGCAACTCGAGAGAGTAATGCTTGCTGACCACCGACCATTCGGAGTTTGGCATTGGATTCAAGTCCTGTAAATCTTGCACGAACCCCTTGAAAGTTATAGACCGGCAAATCTGACGATGTGCCTACAGCACCTGCAGAAGTTTTGTAACTACCGGAGGACTGCAAAGAAATGAAATTAGCAAACTCAGATGTAAATGCAGTTACGCTGAATTTATGCAAACCGTTTTTCCATTCGCCACCTAAATCGAGTTGGGTTGCTTTTTCTAGGGCCATGGTGGAAGAGCCAATTTCATAGGCGCCTGTTGCTGCATGGGGTCCATATGCAAACAACTCATAGTCTTTGGGCGCTCGTTGGCTTGCGCTGATATTGCTAGTCAATTGCCAACCGTTTTGCGCCTCACCCTCGCGCAGGTTACGCATGGCGCCTAAAGCAAAACTCATCGGATTGAACGTTTTGGTTTGGGCCAAGTTTTCGTTATTGGGCCCAATACTCTCCAAAGACTGCACACTAACAGACTCTGAGCGGGCTCCAGCCGTCCACTGACCCCAAGATGTTTTCAATACTTGATAGGTAAAAAGTGCTGTGCTTTGGGTACGACTAGTGGGTACAAATTTTTCGTCCCCCACTGCGTGCAGGTTGTTGCGTTCGCGTTGCATGCCAACGGTGCCTTCTAGCTGTAATCCGTTCGCCAAAGCTACGCTTCGTTGCCGTGCTTCTACGCGAAGGTCTAGGCCAGCGTTATCAAACTGCGTGCCCGCTACATTGCTGTCGTACTCGGTATGCGAATACTGCGTGTAGCCACCTTGAAACTTCAGGTCTTGAAACCAATCCCCTATATCGCGTAGCTTGCCTTCCAAAGCGTGGTGACGACGCACCATGCCAATCGTGACAGTAGGCTCAGCTACCGTTCCATATGTGCTCCTATATTCGCTGGTAGAGAGCCCTAAGTAGCCTCGGTCAAATAGCAAAGTACCGCCTACTGCACCCCCTTTGCTATCACTGGCCGAATTACACACGCGCTTTTGTGTTGTTGTGACACCACCTGCAGTACAAGACAAGTCTTTGGGTACTTTTAAGTTCTGCGTACTTCTATCAAAAGCATCTACATGGATAGCAAATTTATCTGTCCCCGTCTCCACCATCGCACCCGTGCTTCGCTCGTTCGCCGCACCGCCTGCACGCACCTCGGCTTTGCCCATCACACCACCTTTTGCATCAAACGAAGGTTCTCGGGCGATGCGGTTGTCAATCACATTCACCACACCGCCGATAGCGCTTCCTCCGTAGAGCAGAGTGGCAGGCCCACGCAAAATTTCAATACGTTCTGTAGTGAGTGGGTCGATGGGGACTGCATGGTCAAAGCTCAGACCAGAGACATCCATGTTTGCGCCACTGTTTTGCAAGATACGAATACGATCGCCGTCTAAACCTCGAATCGTGGGGCGACCCACATTAGGTCCGTAAGAACTGTTGGCAACACCCGGTAAATTGTCAAGGGTTTCACCCAGTGTTGAGCCCTGGCGTTGCGCAAGTGCTGCGCCTGAAAGTTGTTGAGCTGGAACCAATAAGCCAGTGTTTTCAATGGAGCGCGCTGTTATGGTGATGTCGTCCAACCTGGTAGTTTGTGGATCCTCAATCACTTGCGCAAGTCCGGACAAGCTCGTCAGACTAGCAATACCGACAAGTGGGTAAAAGAAATTTTGAGATTGCATGAAACTCTCCTGTTTACAAAGAATGACCGCTTCAAGGGAAAACTCCCCAGAAACAAATAAAGTCAGATCAATGTTTTGACAGGAGGTCCACGGACCGCATAAAACCGTTCAAAAAGCGCGAAGCGTTCAAGCAAAATCATGCTCAACCACATCGCAAGCGGAGAGGTAAAGATAACCAAATTCAAGGCGCACTGCAGAGTCTCAGGACAGGCTTGGTCGAATAACTGACAATCCGTCACGCTTTTGTGCTCACTCCATAGATCAGGTAGTAATTGTTTAACTACTGACACATCAGATGTGGAGATTGATAAGGTTTCCTTTAAATCAATTTGTTCAGTCAGTATCAGCGTTGCGCGTTGCGTCACTGATTCCTGGTGCACAGTACGGTGCATCACCGACAGAGTTTGAAGACCTACAAGCGCAACAAGCACCCACATCACCAATTTGCGCATTTCAAACAAACGCCACATCATGCACGAACCTTATCTGCAAAGGTTTGCAAAAACTTTTTGACCTTTGGCGCCACCACAAAAGCACAGTACCCTTGGTTGGGATGGTTTTCAAAATAGTCTTGGTGATAGTCTTCTGCAGGACTGTAGTTGTGCAACATCTCAATTTCCGTCACGACTTTGCCATGCATAGCCTTGTTGGCTTGGTCCAAGAAACTTTGTGCGACCTCGCGATCTTCTGTCTCACTTAAATAAATACCACTTCGATACTGGGTACCTACGTCATTGCCTTGGCGATTCAAAGTAGTGGGGTCGTGGATGACAAAAAATATCTCTAGTAATTCACGCAAGCTAATGATCTCAGGGTCATAGCGCAACTTCACCACTTCAACATGCCCTGTGTTGCCATCACAGACTTGTGCATAAGTGGGGTTGATGACATGCCCGTTGCAGTAGCCAGACTCCACATCGATGACGCCTTTTACTCGCACGAAGACGGCTTCTGTGCACCAAAAGCAACCACCCCCCAGCGTAATGACTGGAAAATGGCTGTGTTCCTGTGAATTTTTATGGGATTTGTCGGGCATAAACCATAATTTTAGGTGACTGATCTTTGCGTTGGCAGATTCATAAGCACCAACGTTTTGAGCGAGGACCGCACGCATAGGGATAAGGCCAATCGGCTATATTACTAACCAGTCAGTCATTAATTTATCCCGTGTCGTCCATTTCCACTCCCCACAACTTGGAATCGCATCACAAGCGTGAGCGCCGTAAGCAATCCCGTCCTGGCGAATTGCTCCAAGCTGCCCTGTCCTTGTTTGTAGAGAAGGGTTTTGCCGCCACCCGCGTGGAAGAGGTTGCTGCACTTGCTGGGGTGTCCAAAGGGACCTTGTTTTTATATTTCGAAACAAAAGAAGATCTTCTCAAGGCGGTTATTCGAGAAAACATTGCCAATTTGTTTCCAGCATGGAATGAGGAGTTCAACACATTCAAGGGCAGTAGTAGCGAGATGTTGCGCTATGCCATGCGTTCTTGGTGGGAACGTATCGGCAATACACCTGCCAGCGGAATTCCTAAATTGGTAATGGGCGAGGCGCAAAATTTTCCTGAAATTGCAAACTTCTACCATGCTGAAGTGATACAACCAGGTATTGCACTGATTCGACGCATCTTGCAACGTGGCATAGACGGTGGTGAGTTCCGTCCGATTGATCTAGACCAAGCCGTCCACACGGTTTACGCACCCATGATTTTTTTAATGATGTGGAAAAACTCTATGGGCCTTTGCACTGCGGCGACTCAAATCCACCCCGAACGTTTTATCGACATGCAAGTAGACGTTTTGCTCCACGGCATGACTATCTAGACCCCAAATATGCAACTGAGTTCTTTTAAATTAACCCCTAAGCGTATTGCGCTAGCGATTGTTGTGGTCGCGCTAGCCTTTGGAATCGTGCGTGCCATATCTGCCAAAAAAGCCCAGCAACTTGCAGCGACGCGTGCATCTCTTGAGCAAGGACAAATCGAACTATCTCAAAATGATGTCCTGACTGCCGAAGTTCGTGAACTCACGCAAGGCTTAGCTGTTTCAGGCACTGTCAAAGCATTGAACTACGCCGTCATCAAAGCACGCGTAGCTGGGGAATTGAAAGAAATCACGGTCCGAGAAGGCGATTCAGTCAAAGCAGGACAAGTTCTCGCCCGTATTGACCCCATCGAATACCAGCGCCGCTATGAACAGGCACAAGAACAAGCCATCGCGGCCAAGGCACAAATGGAAATTGCCCAGCGTCAATGGGACACCAACAAGGCGCTAGTTGACCAAGGTTTTATCTCTAAAACTGCCCTTGACAATTCATTGGCATCTTTTCAAGGTGCAGTCGCCAGCCACAAGGCAGCTATTGCAGGAGCAGATGTCGCGCGCAAATCATTGGACGATTCCGTATTGCGAGCACCTTTCTCAGGTGTGATTGCATTACGCGTTGCGCAATTGGGCGAGCGGGTTGGAATTGATGCCAAAGTGCTAGAACTAGTGGACTTACGTCAACTGGAAGTGGAAGCGCCACTTAGTCCCAGCGATTCAGTAGACGTCAAGATCGGTCAAACCGCACAACTACAAATTGAAGACCGCACTGAACTGGTAACCGCACGCGTCTCTCGCTTGAGCCCTAGTGCGCAAGCTGGTAGTCGCAGTGTGTTGGTCTATCTCGCTTTAGACAAACCCGCAGGATTACGCCACGGTCTATTCGCCAAAGGTACCTTAGGTTTGTTGAACTCTCACGTGATGGCAGTGCCATTGACATCCGTCCGTACGGACCACCCAAGCCCATATGTCCAAGTGGTGGAGAAAGTGGGTGAAGACATGCGCGTGCGTCACCAAACTGTTGAGATGGGTATTCGTGGCACCGATGCATCTGGCAAAGACCCTCAAGAATGGGTTGCCGTCAAGGGTTTAAGTGCCGGAAG
>CAYFLF010000150.1:0-4984 GCA_964343725.1 uncultured Bordetella sp. | reverse complement strand
ACCTCAAAACCAACTTGCACACGTTGATCGCGTAATGCCGCGATATGGTCTTGCAAACTTAAGTCTTGCACGCTAAAGACACGCCGAACCACCACTTGGTCTTGCAAATCGGTCAAAGTGACTTCTAGCCAAGGTGTGGCAACAGGATGGTGTTGGGTATTTTTAAAACGCATTTGCAGATTAAAACCACCCTCTGGGTTTTCATGAAATTGACTGTTTTCAATGAGCACACTATTGGGCTCTTGGGGCCACTCTACTTTGCATGCAACAGGAAGGCACAAAGTTTCAACTACGCGACGCAATGCAGGCTCTTCAGCTACTAACCAATGGCGCTTCCACAGCACTGCTTGCCAAAGAATAGCCAAAACCAAGAACACCAACATAAATGGCCAAAACCAACCCGTACTCGCATGCTGCTGCGTTTGCATCGCAGTTCGACCCGATAACAAGCCAGGTCGCACCCCTTCTAATGAATGATCCACTTCAAAAGTAGCACCAGCTTCACTCGGTTTAGTCTTATGCGCAAAATACAAATGGGCTTCAAAAACGTTTTGGCACTTTCCGCAACGCACCCAACCATTTGCCGCACGAAGATGCTCTTCGCGCACTTTGAAAGCGGTATGGCAGTTAGGGCAATGGGTGATGTGCATCAGAGAGTCGCTGTCATGAGAATCCAGCCATCTTCTTGATCGCTGATGTGAAGATGACAATATGGCGCATACGCAAGTTGCAATTCTTGCGCCTGACGCTCCAATATACCAGCCAATACCAAGTGACCCGCAGGCTTGACGTGACTGCACAACAATGGCGCCAGCACTTTTAGAGGTGTTGCCAAAATATTGGCAAACACGCAGTCGTAAACACCTTTCGCTAGTTCAGACAATCCGGCTTGTAATGCCACGCCATTGGCTTTGGCATTCAAAAGCGTCGATGCAATCGCCGCTTCGTCGATGTCCACAGCATCCACTTGCTGCGCGCCATGCAAGGCAGCTGCAATCGCCAAAATGCCAGAACCGCATCCGTAGTCGAGCACACGCAGAGATGGTTGCAGTTGCAGTTGCTGTTGAAGATGCGATGCAATCCAGCGCAAACACATGCGTGTGGTGGGGTGCGTTCCCGTTCCAAATGCGAGGCCTGGGTCTAAACGGATAAAGCGCTTAGCTTCTTCAGGTGGTTCATGCCATGTGGGCACGATCCAAAAATCATGCGTGATTTCAACAGGCTGAAATTGCGATTGCGTGAGGGTGACCCAGTCTTGGTCTTCAACAGACTGCACGCCTAGACTTTGGCATTGGGCAAAAAAATCTTGCACAAAAAGCAAACGCTCTGCATCAAGCGCCATTGCCTCTTTGGCAAACAGCGCTACAACCTTGGAGCGTTGCCATGCCTCTTTGGGCGGCGGCATGCCAGGTTCACCAAAAAGCGCACGCTCTGCATCGGATTGCGCATCGGCGTCTTCGACCGACACGCTCAAGGCATCTAAAGCTTCTAAAGCCTCACTGATATCTTGCACGCTTGATTCTGGACAAACCAAGCCGAGTTCAAACATCATCTTTTGTGAGCAGCAAGCCACTCTTCCAAATAATGGATATTGGTGCCACCTGCTTCAAACTTGGCATCGTTCATCAACTCACGATGCAACGCAATATTGGTGTTAATGCCTTCGACCAAGGTTTCAGCCAATGCGGTGCGCATACGCGCTAGTGCTTGTTCACGGTTATCGCCATACACAATGATTTTGCCAATCATCGAGTCGTAATTTGGTGGCACAAAGTAGTTGGTGTAGGCATGTGAATCGACCCGCACACCAGGACCTCCGGGTGCATGCCACATCGTGATGCGACCAGGAGAGGGCGTGAACTTGAAAGGATCTTCCGCATTGATACGGCACTCAATCGAGTGCCCATTGACCGCGATATCACGTTGCGCAAATGGCAGTTTCATATCGGCCGCCACCATGATTTGCGTTTTCACAATATCCACGCCCGTGATGTATTCGCTGACCGGATGCTCCACTTGCACGCGGGTGTTCATTTCGATGAAATAAAACTCACCGTTCTCATACAAGAACTCAAAGGTGCCAGCACCGCGATAGCCGATTTTTTTACACGCAGTGACACAGCGTTCGCCAATTTTGTCGATGAGTTTGCGAGGTATACCGGGTGCAGGCGCTTCCTCGATCACTTTTTGATGGCGACGTTGCATCGAACAATCGCGCTCGCCCAAATACACCGCATTCTTGAACTTATCAGCCAAGATTTGGATCTCGATGTGTCTGGGGTTTTGGAGATATTTCTCCATATAGACCGCTGGATTGCCAAAGGCAGAGCCTGCTTCCGCTTTGGTCATTGACACCGCGTTGATGAGCGCCGCTTCTGAATGGACAACGCGCATGCCGCGACCACCGCCGCCACCAGCCGCTTTGATGATGACGGGATAGCCCACGGATTTGGCAATGCGGCGAATTTGCGCAGGGTCATCGGGCAACTCGCCGTCAGAGCCCGGCACGCATGGCACACCCGCTTTGATCATGGCCTGTTTGGCAGACACTTTGTCGCCCATGATGCGAATTGATTCCGCCGTCGGGCCAATAAATTGGAACCCGCTCTTTTCAACACGCTCGGCAAAGTCGGCGTTTTCACTCAAAAAACCATAGCCAGGGTGGATGGCCTCGGCATCGGTCACTTCAGCCGCCGCAATGATGGCGGGCATATTGAGATAACTCTGGGCAGACGGCGCGGGGCCAATGCAAACCGCCTCATCGGCTAATTTGATGTATTTGGCTTCTCTGTCGGCCTCGGAATAAACCATCACCGCTTTGACGCCGAGTTCGCGGCACGCGCGTTGCACGCGCAGAGCGATCTCGCCTCGGTTGGCAATCAGGATTTTTTTGAACATGCTAACTACCGGGGCTTAGGCGATGACAAACAAAGGCGCACCGTACTCCACCGCTTGGCCGTTTTGGGCGACGATTTGGGTGATAGTGCCCGACTTGTCGGCCTCAATCTCATTCAAGATCTTCATCGCTTCGATGATGCAAATGGTCTGACCCTCTTTCACTTGGGTCCCCACTTCTACATAGGGAGCCGCCTCTGGGCTAGAGGAGCGGTAGAAAGTACCCACCATCGGTGACTTGACGATATGGCCGTCTGCCTCAGTAGCGGCGGGAGCCTCTACCGCCTGCTGGACCGGCGCTGGTGCAGCAGCGGGCACAACTGGCGCCGCCGGGGCAATGGCGGTTGCTACTGGCGCGGCAGACACAACCGGCTGGGCAACCTGCATGGCTTGGGACGGACCACTCTTGACGATACGAACCTTGCCTTCTGCTTCCGTGATTTCAAGTTCAGAGACATTGGAGTCAGAAACCAGGTCGATCAGCGTCTTGAGCTTTCTCAAATCCATAAAATACCTTATTTGTAAGCAAAGAGGGGCTAATTTACACCAATTTCAGACTCTTAGGCCCAAGCTTGGATCTCCTCTTTGCTTAATTTGCCCAATTTACGCTGAACTACACCCCCTTGACCGTCTAATACCACGGTGAAGGGGAGACCCCCTTGGGCATTGCCTAAAAGCCGGCCCAAGTTGGTGCCTGTCATACCCGCCAAACCAATCGGATAACTCACCGCGTTCTGGCTGAGATACTGTCGAACACGACTAGGCTGATCAATCGCCAATCCAACCATTTGCCAGCTTTTAGAAGCGTTTTGACGAAAGAAGGCGTCTAATAAAGGCATTTCCTCTATACATGGCGCACACCAAGTTGCCCAAAAATTAATCACCAAGGGCTTTCCTTGAAGATCTTGCATTTTTAGAATTTGACCTTCTGGCGTGTCAAATTCAGCCGCCCAAAGCGCTTGCTCCGCCTCAGCATCCAAACGACTAGCCTGCTTTCGCAGGGCGAGCCCAAAACCTCCTAAAGTGGCCAAAACCGCTACGCCCCCCAAAAGAATCTTGCGCTTAGAAGTATTTAACTGCATGCATCTTTCTCCATTAATTGCTTAACTGCCTGCAAATTACCTCTTTGTGGGCGACCTTGGCTGTCGGGCTTTAAAGCGCCACGCAAATCGTCTCGGTCGTAAATCATCAAATGCACCAAAACTTTTTGTACCGCTCCGTGTTGCTCAAGCCCAGGGCATGGACACAACACACTCAGCGCGTCCACCGCATCGCCATGAAAGCCTTGCACCGTACTCACGTCATATCGAACTTGTTTGTCAATCAACAAGAGTTCTGCCGATTTAGGGTCGTCGCAAAACAGTTGCAGGTAAATGTCAGATAACTCCGTCGCCGTACCCCGCCAAACGGCTCCTCCGAGATGGGGATTAAACGCCGCCATCCGCTCCATCCACACACAGGCCAATGCGCGCAAAGCATGCAACGCGGCGGGCTGGGTATCGGCACAAAAGGTCTCTATGTACTCGCGCACGGCTTCCTCCAATACATCGTTAGAAGGCAACGCTACACGTCCCGAGATACCTAACTGTTTGATAGCTCTACGCTTGGCAGGGCCGTATTCCAAACCTTCTTCCACCACGATGCGGGCGGCTATGTTGGCGATCTCAACTTCAGTCGAATACATAAGACTTGTATTGTCGCTCGCCCTCTAAAATCGATCGATGCATATACATATATTGGGCATTTGCGGCACGTTCATGGGTGGCCTGGCCGCATTAGCTCGAGAGGCTGGTCACAAAGTCACTGGATGTGACGCTGGCGTCTACCCCCCCATGAGCGACCAATTGCGTGACCTAGGGATTGATTTGGTCGAAGGTTTTGCCGCCGACCAAATGCGATTCCAACCCGATATGTACGTCATCGGCAATGTGGTGTCGCGGGCTCGTTTGGCCGATGGATCCCCCAAATTTCCTTTGATGGAAGCCATTTTGGAAAGTGGCGCCCCTTACACCAGCGGGCCGCAGTGGCTTTGTGACCATGTGTTGCACCACCCCAGCAACCCGAGGCATGTGATGGCAGTTGCCGGTAC
>CAYFLF010000149.1:0-5029 GCA_964343725.1 uncultured Bordetella sp. | reverse complement strand
GAAGCGTTGATTGATAGTGATCTTCAACACACCTTTTGCAAATAGGTCAAATACAGCTTGAGCTGAGTGCCTTAGATCTTCATTAGACGCCGTGTAAGTTACCAAGGTGGGACGTGTGAAATACAACGATCCCATTTTTTGTAATGTGCTTGCAGGCACTGGCGGAGGGGCCCCGGTCGTGGTTCCAAAAGAAACAAAATAACCTCTGGGTGCCAAACTATTGAGGGATTGGTCAAATGAATTTTTTCCAACTGAGTCATACACCACAGGCACGCCAACACCATTCGTGATTTCTTTCACGCGGGCTGGAATGTCGTCTTTGAGCCTATCCAAACAATACTCATAGCCATTGGCAAGCGCAAGTTTGACTTTCTCTGGTCCAGCGGCGACGCCAATCATGTGTGCACCAAGGTGCTTGCCCCATTGGCCAGCCAATAATCCGACACCACCAGCAGCTGCATGCATCAGCACATATTGCCCCTTTTGAACGGGATAGCAACGTTGCATCAGGTATTCAACAGTCATGCCTTTGAGCAGACTTGCAGCGATTTGCTCATCTTGCATATGCGCAGGCGCATGAAGAAGCCTGGCAGAGGGGTAATTACGATGGGTTGCGCATGCAGCCAGTACGGGGCCACTGGCGTAGCAAACACGGTCTCCAACCTTAAAGTCTTTGACGTCAGCACCAACGGCTTCAACAACGCCTACCGCTTCGGTTCCAAGCCCAGATGGAAGCGGGGCAGCATATTGGCCAGAACGCGTATAAATGTCTTGAAAGTTAAAGCCGATTGCCGTGTGTTTGATTCGTACTTCCCCAGAAGATGGCTCTGGTAGCTCGAGATTTTCGATCTGTAGGACTTCGGGACCGCCAGTTGCATGAATGCGAACAATTTTCATAAATTTATTCAGTTAAAAGTGGATTCAGAGATAGGAGCGTCTTTTGAGAGCGTGACATCAGCAGCGGATTTTTCGTTGGCACCACTGTCGGTCCATGCGGGTACGCGTCCCATGCGAGCGGCTTCTTCCCAAGCAAAATTGAGTTCAACCTTAATTCCGTTGATGGGCTCACGCATAAAAAGTTGGTAGAGATTGGAGTTATGCGCTTTGCGCTCGCTAAATTCAACCCCGTTTTTGGTGAGTCGTTCCACAAACTCTTCCATTCCATCGCAGTTGAGGCACAAGTGGTCGATTCGACCAGAACCAAGCGCACCCGCGGCGGAGTAATCCATTCCATCTTTGTCCGAAGGTGTTTTTAAATAGGTGTCCTGATGTTCAGAATGTCTTGCTTTGCCAATGTGTATGACGTCTTGGTCACCGATATAGAGCCAATAAACTGGGAATCCAAATTCGGGGTGATAACCGTTACGAAATCCCAAATTGTTGCAAAACCAATCTCTGGTTCCCTCTGGATCGTCTGTCAGTATGAGTAGGTGTTCTAAAAAGCGAAGTCCCATTTCCACTCCTTGATTTATATTAGTGCGATTGCCAAGAATAAAAGAAATGCAAAAGCATCCATGAAAAGTAGCTATAAATCAATGGGGTTTTCATTAGCATCAGCTTCAATGCCCAGTGTATGAACAGCAAAGTTGCCCAAATCTTTCTGTTGTAATTCACGGGACAATCCGCAACTCTCCTTAAGGCATCCCAGCATGAATTTAACTAGTAAGACCTCAGATGTCACCCGCCCAGTTCAAATTGGCATAGTCGGCTATGGATGGTGGGGAAAAATCATGGCCAAGCAAATCGCTACTTCAAAGTGGCTCAAGCTTATAGCCATCGTGGAGGTTGACGAAAAACTTCGTCAACAAATGTCCTTGGATCCCTTGCTCAAAGAAGTGCAGGTTTTATCGAGTTTTGAAGCTTTTCTTGAAATTACCCAGCTTGAGGCCGTTATTCTGTGCACCCCGCACCTGCAACATGCAGACCAAATCGTTTCTGCAGCCCAATCAGGCAAACATGTTTTCTGTGAAAAACCACTGTGCTTGACTTTTAGTGATGCCCAGCGTGCCATCCAAAGTTGCGTTCAACACAATCGCGTACTGGGAATTGGCCATGAGCGCAGGTTTGAGCCTTCGGTTATTCATTTGCGCAAAGAAATTGAATCAGGCGTCTTTGGAACGATTTTGCAAATTGAAGCTAATTTCAGCCAAGACAAATTCTTTGCTTTACCGAAAGATAACTGGCGCCTCTCCAATCAACATGCACCAGTTGGCCCACTCACGGCTACCGGTATTCATCTAGTGGATTTGGCTATCGCCGTTTTAGGGCCAGCCGAGTCCGTGTGGGCGAGGTTAGCGACACGCGGTTCCTACTTCGAAAACGGAGACACACTCGGCATCATGTTGGCATTTCCTAATGGAGCCAATGCGCTAATCAGTGCGATGTTGGCAACCCCCTTTGAGGGCCGTTTTGCGGTCTATGGATCCAAGGGATGGTTTGAAATTCGTGACCGCAAGCACCCTGAAAGTCCTGCTGGATGGGACATCAAGCGTGTCATGCAAGGCCAAGAGCCAGTCACAAGTTTTGCCGACCAGTCACCTACAGTGTTGGCCAACTTAGAGGCATTTGCAATGGCCATTCGAGGGGAGAAAGACTACCCAGTTACCCATCAAGAGATGCTGGCTAATGTGGCGGCACTTGAGGCCATCATGAAATCTGTCATTTCTAAACGAGTCGAGCCGATTGCGTCACCTGCATGAGAAAAATCCCCACCGAAAAAAAGCGACTGAGCAGTCAAGAAAGAGAAAAGCAGATCGTTATTGCGGCGGTTGAGTTTTTCGCTGAAGTTGGCTTTAGTGGAGATACACGCCAATTGGCTCGCCGATTAGGAGTCACGCAGTCTCTCATTTACAAGTACTTTCCCACTAAAGACGCGCTGATCGACCGGGTGTATGAGGAAGTTTATGTGGGGCGCTGGAATCCGTATTGGGAGGAGGTCATCCAAGACCGTTCGATCCCACTAGAAGAACGTTTGGTAAGTCTCTACATCGAATACTCAAAAGCTGCTCTAACGCGTGACTGGGTGCGTATCTTTATGTTCTCCGGTCTGCGGGGCGAAAGCATTAACAAGAAATATCTAGAAACACTGCGCAGTCGTATTCTTGAACCAGTGGCGCTAGAGCTGCGTCATGAGTTGGGTTTGCCAGACGCCAAATCCATTCCCTTAAAGACTGCTGAAATTGAATTGGTCTGGAGTATCAACGCCAGGATTTTTTACTTTGGACAAAGACGTTGGATATTTGATGTACCCATCAAAGATGATGTCGAAGAGATGATTCGACTCACGATTGCGCACTTTATGGCTGGTGCCAGGGTGTTATTGCCCCAAATCATTAAACCAAAGGTATCCAAAAGGTCTAAATAAGGCGTAATAGTAGGGGAAAACCCCAAGTCAAATGATCACTTGATCACTTTAAAGTGATCACATGAACACCAAGATAACCCCAACCTTTGATAAACGTGACCTACGCAATGCGTTGGGCAGCTTTGGCACCGGTGTGACGGTGGTCACTTCTGGAAGTCAGAAAACCCGATACGTGGGTGTGACGGCTAATTCATTTAGTTCGGTTTCATTAGAACCACCCATTGTTCTATGGAGTTTAGGCAATACCTCGCCTAGCTTGGATGTTTTTGATGCGACGGGACGTTTTGTTATCAATATTTTGGCGCTTCAGCAAATGGATTTGTCTGTGCGGTTCTCTAGCAATGTGTCAGATAAGTTTGAAGGTATCGATTTCACGCAAGGAATTGGGGGATTGCCTGTTTTAAATGAGTGTGTAGCCACTATCGAATGCAAAACAATTCAGCGAAGCATCGTGGGTGACCATGTGCTGTTTTTAGGGCAGGTTGAAAAATATTCTTATGAACGCAAACCTACCTTGTTGTTTTGCCAAGGAAATTATTTGCAAGGCGCCGAGTGCCTGGTGTCTTAACGCAAACCATTTTTCAGTATCAAGGAGATAGATTTGAAGTACAGCACGTTCATGATGCCTCTTCACCCCCCGGGGCGAAATATCACGCAAACTCTGGAAGAGGACCGCGAGGCAGTGATCTTGGCAGATCGCCTTGGGTTCAGTGAGGCTTATGTGGGCGAACATGTGACCGATGCAGCTGAGACGGTTACTTCTTCGATGATTTTCCTGGCCAGCTTAGTTGCGCAAACAAAAAACATCATGCTGGGAACAGGCACGATCAATGTGCCAAATTCCCACCCTGCAGCAATCGCTGCACAAGCTGCAATGCTGGACCATATGTTGAAAGGTCGCTTCATTATGGGTATCAGCCCTGGTGGTCTGATGTCGGATGCAGAAGTCTTTGGCAACTTTGGCAAAGACCGTAATGCCATGTTTGTTGAAGGTATCAACATGGTTCTTAAGATTTGGGAGTCCGAACCCCCCTACAACTTGGAGGGCGAGTATTTCAAAGTTTCAGTGGGCCAAACCATGATTCCAGAGATCGGACAAGGCTACATCATGAAGCCTTATCAACGTCCTCATCCTTTGATCGTGGGAACTGCCGTAGCGCCGTTTTCAAAAGGTGTAACTGAAATGGCTAAACGCGGTTGGCAACCCATCTCTGCCAATTTTTTGATGCCTGAGTGGGTGAAATCGCATTGGCCTAAGTATGTGGATGGACGCAACGAAGTAGGTGCAAAAGCAGATCCAAGCGAATGGCGGGTAGCTAAAAGTATTTTTGTTGCTGATGACGAAGCCACTGCCAAGCGTTACGCGCTAGAGGAGGGAGGGCCTTATCACTTCTACTTCAAGCAATTGGTTCGGAAATTGGTAAATGGTGGGCGTAGCAATTTATTCAAAACTGACCAAAGCATGGATGACGCGCTGATTACCCCTGAATATGTAGCCAGCAAATTAGTTTTGGCAGGCACAGTCAATTCAGTAGTTGACCAGATACTTGCCTTTCGTGAATACATTGGTGATTTCGGTAATCTTCTATACGCTTGCCACGATTGGATGGATCCTGCGCTTGGTAAACGTTCGATGGAGTTATTTGCGACTGAGGTGATGCCGCG
>CAYFLF010000148.1:0-5046 GCA_964343725.1 uncultured Bordetella sp. | reverse complement strand
TGGTGGTGGCAAACAAGCCCGAGCCAAGCTTTGATGGTGGCAGTGTCAGTGTTGATCGTCACATGTCCATGCGCTTTGTCGTTGGCTACGCCTGCAGCGATGTTGGCAGCGTCTGGCGCGCTAGCTCGGCAAGGCGTTTTGGTGCGCCAATTACAGGCGCTGGAAGCATTGGCAGAAGTCGATACCGTGATTTTTGACAAGACAGGCACGCTGACCCGCGATGCCCAACGTATCACCCAAGACTGGACATCGCAGGAACAATCGGCTACCAGCGTATTGGAATGGGCTGCTGCTTTAGCGAAACACTCGTTCCATCCTTATTCGCGTGCCATTCAACTGGCTTTTGAAACGTCTGGCGCTGAGTCATCTGTATCCGCTGAATTTGTGTTGGAGTTCATGGGCCAAGGCATTGAAGGGCGAGTGGAAGGGCAGAAATTACGCTTGGGTTCTGCCAAATTTTGTCGATTGGAAAATAAAACTCTCCCGCCAGAAGCGCTTGGCGCGCAAGTGCATCTTTGCAGTGAGTCAGCATGGCTGGGCAGTTGGAAGTTTGCCGAGGATATTCGGCCAGACGCTGCCGATACCGTGCGCTGGTTGAAAGATGCGGGAATCGAAGTCTGGCTGTTGTCTGGCGATCAGTCGGCGGCAGTGGAACTTGCTGCAAAGCAATTGCAGATTGCGCATGCCCAAGGTGTGTGTACACCCAAAGACAAATTACAGACATTACAAACACTGCAAGCCCAAGGCGCCAAAGTCGCGATGGTGGGCGATGGGCTCAATGACGGCCCCGTGTTGTCGGCTGCGCACGTTTCCTTGGCATTTGGTCATGCTGTGCCTTTGGCGCAATCGAAGGCTGATCTGGTTGTGATGGGGGATAGCTTGATGACAGTTGCTCACAGCATACGCATGGCCCGCCGCACCCTGCATATCGTGAAACAAAATCTTGCCTGGGCTGCGGTCTATAACGCCGTATGCGTTCCGTTAGCTGTGATGGGATGGTTACCAGCATGGCTGGCAGGCTTAGGTATGGCGCTTAGCTCCTTGGGCGTGGTGCTGAACGCTTTGCGCCTCTCATTTCTGACAAAGAACTGACTATGGACAGTTTGTACCTCTTAATCCCCTTGTCCGTTTTGCTGGTTTTGGCCATTTTGGTGGGCCTGTGGTGGGCAGTTGACAGAGGGCAATTTGAGGATTTAGAGCAGGAAGCTGAGCGTATATTGCGCGACGATTGACTTACATCAAATAATACGAAAGCACCTTTCGCGACAATTTATTGAAATGAAAGGTGGCACATGAACCAAACAGATCAAGCCGTTTACAGCGACACCGTTGTACGCCAGTTCTCCATCATGGCGGTCGTATGGGGTGTTGTGGGTATGTTGGTGGGCGTGGTGATCGCATCCCAATTGGCCTGGCCAGAATTGAATTTCGGCATCCCCTGGCTCACTTATGGCCGTCTACGTCCTTTGCACACCAATGCCGTGATCTTTGCCTTTGGGGGTTCGGCATTGTTTGCCACCAGTTACTACGTGGTGCAGCGCACATGCCATACCGCTTTGTTTTTACCCAAGTTAGCCGCTGTGACGTTTTGGGGCTGGCAATTGGTGATTTTGGCTGCCGCCATCAGCTTGCCATTGGGCTATACCCAAGGTAAAGAGTATGCCGAGTTGGAGTGGCCTATCGATCTCTTAATCGCTGTGGTGTGGGTGTCTTACGCGATTGTTTTCTTTGGGACCTTGGGCATCCGTAAGGTCAAGCACATTTACGTTGCGAACTGGTTCTTTGGTTCTTTCATCATTGCTGTCGCTTTGTTACATATCGTCAACAGCGCTGCCATTCCAGCAGGTTGGATGAAGTCTTATTCTGCTTACGCAGGGGCACAAGACGCGATGATTCAGTGGTGGTATGGACACAACGCGGTGGGCTTCTTTTTGACGGCTGGCTTTTTGGGCATGATGTATTACTTCATCCCCAAGCAAGCAGAACGCCCCGTCTATTCATACCGCTTGTCGATCGTGCATTTTTGGGCACTGATCTTCACCTATATGTGGGCGGGTCCTCACCACTTGCATTACACCGCCTTACCGGATTGGACACAGTCTTTGGGCATGGTTTTTTCGTTGGTGTTGCTTGCGCCTAGTTGGGGCGGCATGATCAACGGCATCATGACCTTGTCTGGTGCATGGCATAAATTGCGAGATGACCCTGTGCTGCGTTTCTTGATCGTGTCTTTGTCGTTCTATGGCATGTCGACTTTCGAAGGCCCCATGATGGCAATCAAGACCGTCAACGCTTTGAGCCACTACACCGACTGGACTGTTGGCCATGTGCACTCTGGTGCTTTGGGCTGGGTCGGTTTGGTATCGATGGGGTCTTTGTATTTCCTAGTTCCCAAGTTATTTGGCCAGAAAAAAATGTACAGCGTGCCTGCCATTGAGTTGCACTTTTGGATGGCAACGATCGGTATCGTGCTCTACATCGCTGCGATGTGGATTGCCGGTGTGATGCAAGGTTTGATGTGGCGTGCCATCAATGAGGACGGCACCTTGACCTATACCTTTGTCGAGTCTGTCAAAGCCACATACCCCTTCTATGTCATCCGATTTGGTGGTGGTTTGCTCTACCTCTTGGGGATGTTGATCATGCTGTGGAATGTGATCAAAACAGCTTTGCAAGGCCAAGCACCATTGGTTTCTATTCCTGCCCCTGCGCACGCCTAAGGAGTTATTGATGTCAGACCAACAATCCAAAGGTTTTTCGCACGCGCGCGTAGAGACCAGTAATTTCTTGATGATCGTATTGATTTTGGTGTCAGTCGCATTCGGCGGTTTGGTTGAAATCGTGCCTTTGTTCTTTCAAAAATCTACTACCGAACCCGTCACAGGTGTAATGCCCTACACAGCGTTACAACTCGCTGGTCGCGATGTTTATGTGCGTGAAGGTTGCTACAACTGCCACTCGCAAATGATTCGCCCCTTCCGCGCCGAGACATTGCGGTACGGTCACTACTCTGTGGCTGGTGAATCGGTCTATGACCATCCTTTTCAATGGGGTAGCAAGCGCACAGGGCCTGATTTAGCGCGTGTGGGCGGTAAATACAGTGACGAATGGCACATCACGCATCTGAATAACCCGCGTGATTTGGTGCCTGAGTCGAATATGCCAGCCTATCCGTGGTTATTAAAAAATACGGTGGACGCCTCAGCAATGCCATCGCATATGGCAGCCTTACGCAAAGTAGGTGTTCCATACAGCGATCAAGACATTGCCAAGTCTGTTGAGGACGTTACAGGCAAGACCGAAATGCAAGCACTCGTTGCATATTTGCAGATGCTTGGTTTGGCTTTGAAATAAAGAGGTGAAGTATGGATGTCAATGACCTACGCGCACTCACCACAGTGATTTCATTTGCTGTTTTTATCGGTATCTTGCTCTGGGCTTTCTCAAAACGAAATCAACAAGATTTTGAAGAAGCTGCAAGACTTCCCTTTGACCTCGATGAGGGTCAAAAAACCTCTCAAAGGAATTGAACCATGAGTGATTTCAGTAATAACTATTGGTCGATTTTTGTCGCCGTCGTTTCGGTGTTGGCCATTGTCTATTGCGCTTTGCTGCTTTGGTTTTCTTCAAAGGTCAAAGTACATGTGCACAACCCAGATGACCAAACTACAGGCCATATCTGGGACGAAACATTGCAGGAAATGAATAATCCCTTGCCACTTTGGTGGTTGTGGTTGTTTATTTTGACCATGGTATTTGCGGTGTTTTACTACATTGCTTATCCAGGATTGGGTAGTTTTGGTGGACAACTTGGTTGGACATCGCAAAACGAATACGAACAAGAAATTGCCCAAGCCAATAAAGCGCTCGAACCCATTTACGCCGCATTTGACTCGCAATCGCCAGAGCAATTGGCGGGTGATCCCAAAGCGATGGCGGTGGGTGAGCGCCTATTCATGAACAACTGCTCGCAATGCCACGGATCCGATGCAAGAGGTTCCAAAGGTTTTCCAAATCTCACGGACAAAGACTGGTTGCATGGCGGCAGTCCAGACAAAATCAAAGAGACCATCACAAAGGGACGTGTAGGACAAATGCCACCTATGGCAGCAGCGGTAGGAACGCCAGAAGATGTCCGCAATGTCTCACACTACGTGCTAAGCATGTCGGGTAGCCCACACGATTCTGTGCGTGCCGCTTTAGGTCAAGCCAAGTTTGGGGCTTGCGCAGCTTGCCACGGTGCAGACGGAAAAGGTAACCAAGCCTTAGGCGCTGCTAACTTGTCCGACAAAATTTGGTTGCATGGCTGGGGCGAAGAGTCGATCGTGTCCATGGTGAACGCTGGCAAAATCAATCAAATGCCTGCACAAGAAGGGCGTTTGACTCCCTCGCAAATCCATGTTCTGACCTCCTATGTGTGGGGGTTTTCTAATAAGCCTTTAGCAAAGTAATTTTTGTCGCAAGAAGAAGTGATGGTGTCGCTGTATGCGGCATCGAAGAAAATTTATCCACGATCCGTAGAAGGCATATTTGCCTATTGGCGGTGGGCCTTTGTTGCCCTCACGCAAATTATTTTCTACGGTTTGCCGTGGATGGAGTGGGGCACTCGCCAAGCGGTTTTATTTGATTTGGCGTCAAGGCGGTTTTATATATTTGGCCTTGTTCTTTACCCACAAGACTTTATTTACCTCACTGGCTTGTTGGTGGTTAGCGCGCTATCGCTTTTCTTATTTACTGCTGTTGCAGGCCGTTTGTGGTGTGGTTATGCATGTCCACAAACTGTTTATAGCGAAATATTCTTGTGGATAGAGCGCAAAGTAGAAGGTGATCGCTCCGCACGTATTCGGTTAGATGATGCGAAGTTTTCACTCGAAAAATTAGTCAAGAAATGGTACAAACATTTCTTATGGATCGCGCTGTCTATTTGGACAGGATTTACCTTTGTCGGGTATTTCACTCCGATTCGTGAACTTGGTATGGAGTTTTTTCACACCACCATGGGTGGATGGGAATTGTTTTGGGTGTTCTTCTATGCATTTGCCACCT
>CAYFLF010000147.1:0-5104 GCA_964343725.1 uncultured Bordetella sp. | reverse complement strand
CCGTCAAAGATTGGCGCCAGACCAGCGATATCGGTGACGCGCCGACTGTCTTTGCTATTGGAAGATAACTGGGTAGCGCCATAGAGGAAGCGCTTAAAAGAATTCTTAAAGCAAACCTAACTGGCCAATACGTAAGCTCGGTTAGAACGGTTAGATCGATATAGCCTAACGCAATGCTGCTTGTCTCTGCAAAGCGTGCACCGCGCCCTCTCCGATCGCCGCACCAAATCGCTTGGCTAAGCGCTCAGCCACGTTTTCGTGGCGGGTGTAATCGATGATGTCTTCTGCTTTGACAATTTCACGCGCCACGTAATCCAAGTTGCCAAGGCCATCTGCTAAGCCCAGGTCAACCGACTGCTGGCCACTCCAAAACAAACCGGTGAACAAATCGGGCGTTTCTTTCAATCTTTTGCCACGACCTTCTCGCACCACTTGGATAAATTGGGCATGGATTTGGTCCAACAAGGTTTGTGCGTGGGTTCGCTGGGCTTTGGTTTGTGGACTAAAAGGATCTAAAAACCCTTTGTTCACGCCAGCCGTCATCAAGCGACGCTCCACACCCAGTTTGTCCATCAAGCCTGTAAAACCAAAACCATCCATTAGCACGCCAATGCTGCCCACAATGCTCGCCTTGTCGACATAAATTTCATCGGCTGCTACCGCGATGTAATACGCCGCTGAAGCGCAAGATTCTTCCACCACCGCGTACACCGGTTTCTCATGCTTGGCTTTGAGACGACGCACCTCATCATTGATGATGCCGGCCTGTACCGGACTTCCACCAGGCGAATTGATCAGCAACACCACTGCTTGCGATCCCTCATCTTCAAACGCCGTGCGCAACGCATTGACGGTCCATTCGGCACTGGCGTCTGCCCCTTCTGCAATCTCGCCCTTGATCGCCACCACAGCCGTATGCGGCTGGCTAGGACCAGAACTTCCCACACCCGCTCGGTGTAATCCCGTCCAGGCCAGCACCGCAAAAAGCACTAACCAAGCGAAGCGAAAAAAGATGCGCCAGCGCCTGCTTGCGCGCTGCTCAGCCAAGGTGGCAAAAGCCAAACGCTCCAAGGTATCGCGCTCCCACACCACTTTGTGGCTGGGTGCAGCGGGCGCTTGTGTTGGCTGCTGGTTTTCTGGATGGTTATCGGACATGTGGCGTATTGAAAAGAAAATTCAAAGAGGAAATTCAAAAGGTTTTAAGTTGTAAGCAGTATGCCAGTGGACCACACCATCTGCCTCTGAAAGGTCAATCTTGACCAAACCGCCTCGGCATGGACCCCCGGCGCATTCCCCCGTGTCAGGGGCATATACCGCGCCATGCGTCGCGCAGAGCAACCATCTGCCCGTGTCGTCAAAGAATTGGTCTGGCTGGAAATCCAATTCCATGGCCACATGGGTGCAACGGTTCAGATAGGCATGGGGCTGCCCCTCAAAGCGCACGGCAAAAGCGCGGCAAGTTTGTCCCGCGTAGACCACATCAAATGGAACGGCTTTGGCGCCTTCTTCCAAATCTGCGCTGGAACATAAAGCAATGCGTTGTGCTGCGTCGTCTTGGCTCATCCTGTCCTCGTTAGCCGTTCAATAACAACCAATCGTGTAATTCCCGCACCGAATGTGCAACGAAGCGGGGTTGGTGAGACGCAAATTCCGAATGGTCATGCGCCCCATAACTCACCCCCACGCTCGGACAACCCGCTCTTTGGGCCATTTCCAAATCGTGGGTGGTGTCTCCAATCATCAAGGTTCGCTCAGGAGGCACACCAAATTCCCCCATCAACTCATGCAACATCAAAGGGTTGGGCTTGCCAGCAGTTTCATCAGCCGTGCGGGATGCATCAAACAGGCCTTGCAATTGCACCGTATTCAACGCATCGTTCAACCCGTTTCGGCTCTTGCCAGTTGCAACCGCCAAGACATGCTGGCGTGCTCGCAAGTCGTGGAGCATGGGCAAGATGCCGTCAAACAGGCTGATGTCATCAAGATGCTGTTGGTAATGAAAACGGTAGCGCTCGCCAAGCAAGGGGTATTTCTCTTTGGGAACATCGGGAGCGGCATGGGCCAAGGCAGGCATCAATGCCATGCCAATCACATACGCCGCCGCCGAATCGCTGGGCTTGGCGCCTCCTACATCTTGCACCGCGGCTTGAATACAACGCGTGATGATTTGCGTGGAGTCAAACAACGTACCGTCCCAATCAAAGGCAATCAAATCAAATTGGCGGGGCTTGGAGGTGGTACTCATGCTTGCGGTACTAAGCTTGTATTGGCGGCTGCACAGAATCGATAAATTGTTGCAGAGCCGCTGGCAATGGCGCTTTGACGGTAACAGGCCGTGCGCTCACCGGATGCTGGAACTTCAATTGCCACGCATGTAAAAACATACGCTTAAGACCAAGCTTTTGTAATTGCTTGTTCTTTTCAAAGTCGCCGTATTTGTCGTCCCCCGCAATCGGATGCCCTTGGCTCGCCAAATGCACGCGAATCTGGTGGGTGCGTCCTGTTTTGATCGTGACTTCCAACAAGGTGTAAGGCCCGACCGTGCGCGCCACACGCACCAAGGTGATCGCGCGCTGGCCGTTGGGATCGTCCTTGGCCACCACCTTCACACGCCGCTCCCCTTCTCCCTCACCGGTCGCCACGGTGTACTTGAACAAGGGAATATCTATGACTTTTTTGTTAGACGGCCACAAGCCCAACACCAAAGCCAAATAAGTTTTACCCGTTTCGCGGTCGCGAAATTGGTCTTGCAAATGTTTGAGCGCACTTCTCTTTTTAGCGATCAGCAATACACCCGAAGTCTCTCGGTCTAGCCGATGCACTAGTTCGAGGTTCAAATTGGCGGGCCGCGCGCGACGCAATTGTTCGATTACCCCAAAACTGACCCCACTTCCCCCATGCACCGCCACTCCGGCGGGCTTGTCGATGGCGATCAAAGCTTCGTCTTCCAACAACACCTCGAAATCGCGAGCGGGGGCAGGAGCATCTTCTTTGGCTTGCACTTGGGCGGAGATGCGAACGGGTGGAATTCGGATGACGTCCCCCGCTGCAATCCGCTGGTCTGCCGATGCGCGCCCTTTGTTCACCCGCACTTCACCTGATCGGATGATGCGGTAGACATGGGTTTTGGGCACCCCTTTGAGGTGACGCATCAAAAAATTGTCAAGCCGCTGGCCAGCAGAGTCTTCGTCTACCGCTAGGGTTTTCACGGAAAGGTCTGGGCTAGCGTGGTTAGCCCCTATAATGTGTTTCACCAGCGTGTGCTTGTAAGTCCTTGATTTAACTGAGATTAGAGCATGGTCAGAGCAACGCGGTGAGGTCGATGCCCCTTTTGAGCCCGTTTCGCAGACCCAGTACCAAAGAGACTGGATGGCCAAACGCCCCAAAAGTTGAGCAGACGCTCAGAAAACACTGAAACGGAATACCCCAAGCTGGTGAGATGCTTCTTTGAGCCTCATCAGCGGATTACAGCGAGTTAGCAAACCCATGGTTGTCGTGAAATTTTTATCCGAACCCGCTTTTATCCACGCGCCCAATCCCCGTCGGCTGTGCTCATAACGCACGCCTAGACGGTCGCTACGGCAATTCCCTTCGTTTTCTGACGTCCTCTCTGGCATCGTTGGCCCGTCATGGGCCTGTGATGTTTTAGAAATGTGAAGGTACGCTCCATGAAACGGATGCTCATTAACGCCACCCAGGCAGAAGAACGCCGCTTGGCAATCGTCGACGGACAAAAACTCCTCGACTACGAAATTGAAATCGAAGGCCGCGAACAGCGCAAAGGCAATATCTACAAAGCAGTCGTGACACGCGTCGAGCCCTCGCTCGAAGCCTGCTTCGTTGACTACGGCGAAGACCGCCACGGCTTTTTGCCCTTCAAAGAAATCTCCAAACAGTATTTCGCCGCTGGCGTTTCGGTGAGCCAAGCGCGCATCCAAGACGTCATCAAAGAAGGCGTCGAGATGCTGGTGCAGGTCGAGAAAGAAGAGCGCGGCAACAAAGGTGCAGCGCTCACCACCTTCATCAGCTTGGCCGGTCGCTATGTGGTGCTCATGCCCAACAACCCCCGCGGTGGTGGCGTCAGCCGTCGCATCGAGGGTGACGACCGCGCCGAACTCAAAGAAGCCATGGACCAGTTGCAATACCCCAACGGCATGTCCATCATTGCCCGCACTGCAGGCATTGGACGCAGCGCAGCCGAGTTGCAATGGGACTTGAACTACTTGCTCAAACTCTGGGGTGCGATCGACGGCGCCAGCAAAACCAAAGGCGCCTTCCTGATTTACCAAGAATCCAGCTTGGTCATTCGCGCCATTCGTGATTACTTCAACCACGACATCGGCGACATCCTGATCGATACCGACGATATCTACGACCAAGCGCAACAGTTCATGACGCATGTCATGCCTGAACATGCCGCCCGCGTCAAACGTTACCGCGACGAAACGCCGCTTTTCAGCCGCTTTCAGATCGAACACCAAATTGAATCGGCTTATGCCCGCACGGTGTCCTTGCCCTCTGGGGGCGCCATCGTGATCGACCATACCGAGGCCTTGGTCTCGGTAGACGTCAACTCTGCGCGCGCCATCAAAGGCGGCGACATCGAAGAGACAGCAACCCGTACCAACCTCGAAGCCGCTGACGAAGTCGCGCGCCAAATGCGTCTGCGCGATTTGGGTGGACTCATCGTCATCGACTTCATTGACATGGACGAGAGCCGCAACCGCCGCGAAGTCGAAAACCGCCTGCGCGACGCTCTGCGCCAAGACCGTGCCCGCGTGCAATTTGGCACCATCAGCAAATTCGGCTTGATGGAAATGAGTCGCCAACGCCTGCGCCCTGCCCTCTCAGAAGGCGCGTCCATTCCTTGCCCACGTTGTGGTGGTTCGGGCCATGTGCGCGATACCGAAAGCTCGGCTTTGCAAATCTTGCGCATCATCCAAGAAGAGTCGATGAAAGAAAACACGGCTGCGGTCTACGCACAAGTGCCTGTTGAAGTTGCTTCTTTCTTGCTCAACGAAAAGCGTACCGAAATCGCCAAGATCGAAATCCAACAACGCTTGAATGTTTTATTGGTCCCCAACAAAACGCTCGAGACTCCCAA
>CAYFLF010000146.1:0-5104 GCA_964343725.1 uncultured Bordetella sp. | reverse complement strand
GCGCCACTGCGCCAAATCGTCTTGCGTAAATCGTCTGCCCAAATGCACCTGTGCGCCTCTTTCGCGTAGCCATTGCAAGCAGGCTTGTGGAAACAGGGCCCCTAGATCGGTTCTAGGGATCAGCAAATCAGACGAGCCTATTGCGCTCAACATCGCGTCATGCAAGACACGCAAAAAGACGGCCGCGCTCGCACTTTGCAAAGGCATATTGAGTGCAGACAGACAGAGTGGCTCTATCAACCCTTGCACGACGCGGGGCGTGAGATGTGACGCTTCACAAAGTTGGTGCACGGACCAGGCGGCATCGCAGGTGAAGCCTGCAATTTGCCAACGCCAGCATGCTTGTAACAAGCGCCATTTGTCCGTTGTGCTCCAACCCTTGGCAAAAGCGATTCCATGTAAGAGTTTCAAAGATGCAAGCAAAACAACTAGCAAATTTGAAGAAGAATGTGTTGAAGTGCCAGTCAAATTTAAGCGAGTCACATCTAAGCCAGTCGCATCTAAGCCATCCGAACCTAAGTAAAAAGGCAATGACGGCAACTTAAACCCCAACCCATCAGCAGTCCGCAAATCCAAGGGCAATCGCAGTAGAACGGATTCAGGATTCACGCCAACCGTTCGCATCAAATGAAGGGTTTCCTGATAAGCCCCGATCAGAATATGCTGTCCGTTGTCTAGTGGCACACCTGCAAAGCTTTGCTCCAAACTCCGCGCGCGACCTCCTGCTGTGTGGGAGGTTTCATACAACTCAACCTGCCAACCCGCTTGCGTCGCTGCCACTGCGCAGGCTAGGCCCGACCATCCTGCGCCAATGATGGTTAACTTTTTCACAGAAGTTTAAAAACGCCCGAGCGCCTGTATCTTCCAAGCGAGCCACAGCTTGCGCAATGGTGTGAGCGCGACCCGCTGTTGCAACACAGGAAATTGCTTGGCTTCTATCTCACGCAGCAAAGTGCGGTAGATGCTCGCCATCATCAGTCCGGGTTTTTGGGCTTTGAATTCTTGGGCGGGTAGCAAATCCAAAGCTTTGTCATAGAGGCTATGGGCACGCTGCGCTTGGAACTGCATCAAGGCCTGAAATCGTTCAGATGGGATGCGGTTGAGCACTTCGTGCGCTTTGACATCGAATTGCTGTAATTCAGACACCGGTAAATAAATACGTCCGCGCAAAGCATCTTCACCCACGTCACGGATGATGTTGGTCAACTGAAACGCTTGCCCCAGTGTGTGGGCATAAGTGGTCGTTGCGGGATCGGTTTGTCCAAAAATCTTGGCAGACACTTCGCCCACCACGCCTGCGACCAAGTGGCAGTAACGCGAGAGAGCAGGGTAGTCGAGGTAGCGCGTTTGGCTCAAGTCCATTTCACAACCTTCAATCACGGACTGCAGGCTGTGTTCTTCAATCGCAAACTCTGCGCACAGGGGTTGCAGGGCTTGCATCACAGGGTGCGATGGCTTGCCCGCAAAAGACTGGTGAACCTCGTTGCGCCACCAAGCCAACTTGGTTTGCGCGACCCCAGGGTCGCTGACTTCGTCCACCACATCGTCGACTTCGCGGCAAAACGCGTAAAACGCGGTGATCGCACTACGGCGTTGCGGCGGTAAAAACAAAAATGCGTAATAAAAGCTACTGCCCGAAGAGGCGGCTTTTTGTTGAACGTATTCTTGTGGTGTCATCTTGTGAGGATTGTTGATGCCGATCGCTGAATCAATAGGCAATTAGGAATTATCGATCCCACCGCCACATCCAAAGACACTTCACCCATAGACACTGCATCCAATGACGATAAATCCAAAGACACTGCACCCAAAGACACTGAACCCAGAGACGCTACATCCGAACACGCTACATCCAAAGACTCTTCCAAGCGATGCCAGCCATGTCCCACTTGGTGACGATGGGTCTTGGTGGTGGCGCAGAAGTGTCCTTTGCGTACAAAGCATCCACCTTATCCAAAATGCACAACCCACCTTGCACCATGGCGCGTAATTCCCAACCAGCTCGCCCAGGCACGCGGTGCACCAGTGCAGCGCCTTGTGCCATCAACTCGCGCGCAAATTGCAACTCTGCGCCAAAGGTGCTGTCTTGGGGCAAATAATCTCGCCCCCGTTCTAGATCGCGCGTGCGGTCTTGCCAAAAATTGATCAGTTGCAGAGCGCTACAAATTGCATCGCTTTGCTTCAGGCTTGGCGCATCGCTCACTCCATACAAATGCAACATCAATCGACCCACCGGATTGGCTGAGCGACGGCAATAGTCGAGCAATTCGTCGCGATTGCGGTATCTGCGCCCTTGGCTGGTGTAAGTCACGTCTTGTTCAAACGCCGATAGCAGATCGCGAAATGGTTGTGCGGGCAAATCAAAGCTTTTCACGGCAGTCTGCAAATTGGCAAACACCGAAGTCCAACGCGGGTCTTGCGCTGCTTGCCCGTTGAAACACAAGTCAAGCTCTGCGCCGAACTGGCGCAAAGCGTCTAGACGTTGCTCGGCACTCAGGTCGCCTTCGTCGGCTAAATCATCCGCAGTGCGCGCAAAGTGATAGATCGCCACCACCGCGGGTCGCAATCGCGCGGGGCACAGCCACGAGGCGACGGGGAAGTTTTCGTAATGGTCGACGGAGGCTTGTTGCATGGCGGCTGGTAATTGGCTGGCATTGTCGCTTTTTGCCAGTGGCGCGAGCAGGGAAAACACCAGTAAGCTATATTACTGACCAGTCAGTCATTATTTATCGGGTTCCCCATGTTGCACTTTCCCAAGCCAAGCGGCCTAGCGCTTGTTCTCCTGATGAGCGTGGTATTCCTCACTGCCTGCGGCAAGCAGGAGCCTGCTGAGGCGCCCGTGCGTTCGGTCAAGGTCTTGACGGTAGGGCAATCAGACATGGAAATGGAATTCGAGTTCTCAGGCGAGGTGCGTGCCCGCGTCGAAACTGCCTTGGGTTTTCGGGTCAATGGCAAATTGCTACAACGCCCCGCAGAAATCGGCCAACGCGTCAAAGCGGGCCAGTTGTTGGCCGAGTTGGACCCGATGGACTACAAATTGGCAGCCGTTGCTTCTAGCGCACAACTCGCCTCTGCCCAAACCAACCGCGACTTAGCCGCCGCAGACTTAAAGCGCTACCAAGGCTTGTTTGACCAAGGGTTTATCAGCTCCGCTGAATTAGAGCGGCGCGAGTCGGCTTACAAAGCGGCGCAAGCCCAGTGGCAGCAAGCGCAAGCCCAGAACTCGGTGCAGGGCAATCAATCGTCCTACACCCGTTTGTTGGCAGACGGCGCTGGGGTGGTCACCTCGGTGGACGCCAACGTCGGTCAGGTGGTGTCTGCCGGTCAACCCGTGGTGCGCTTGGCCATTGACGGGCCGCGTGATGTGTGGTTTTCAGTGGCTGAAGACAAGTTGAAATACTTCGCAACGGGAGACACATTGCAAGTGCGTTTGTGGAATGACGACTCCGTTCTCAACGCCAAGATACGAGACGTTTCCGCCAGCGCAGACCCTATCACCCGTACTTTTTTAGTCAAAGCTGCCTTGGCGGATGGCGCTCAAGCGGTATTGGGCGCAACGGTAAATGTGAGTTTGCCCAGAAGCAAATTAGTGACCTCCAAAATTGTCAAACTGCCTACCAGTGCTTTGCGGTTTGAAGGTGGCAAAACACAAGTCTGGGTACTCGACAGCACCAACATGACGGTGCAGCCGCGCATCATTGAGGTGACCACGGCTGACGGCAATGACGCCGTGGTCAATAGTGGATTGAACCAAGGAGACCAAGTCGTCGTCTCTGGTGTGCATGTGTTGACGCCAGGACAAAAAGTGTCTGTATTTGCGGCGCCGAAGTGAGGCGACGATGAAGGGTTTTAACCTCTCCAAATGGGCGCTGGAGCATCCCGCCCTCACGCGCTACTTGATGGTCGTTTTGATGGTCTTTGGCATCGCCGCCTATTTCCAACTTGGCCAAGACGAAGACCCGCCTTTTACTTTCCGCGCGATGGTTGTGCGCACTTATTGGCCGGGTGCCACCGCCCAACAAGTGGCAGAGCAAGTCACCGACAAACTCGAACGCACGCTGCAAGAGGTGCCATTCGCCGACAAGATCCGTAGCTACTCCAAGCCTGGCGAATCGCAAATCATTTTTCAGATCAAAGACTATTCCAAGCCAGCCGATGTCCCCAATGTTTGGTACACGGTGCGCAAGAAAATTGGCGACATCCGCTACACCTTGCCCCAAGGCGTGCAGGGGCCGTTTTTCAATGACGAGTTTGGTGATGTGTTTGGCGTCATCTACGCGCTCGATGCCCCCGGCTTTACCCCAGCGGAGATCAAGCGATTTGCCGACGACGTGCGCCAGCAGCTTTTGCGTGTGCCCTATGTGGCCAAGGTCGAACAGTTTGGCGTGCAAGACGAAAAAATCTTCGTTGAAATCCCGCAGAAAAAACTCGCCCAAATGGGTCTTGACCTTGGCGCCGTATTGGGCCAACTCGGTCAAGAAAACGCAGTAGAAAACGCTGGCACTTTGCAGTCACCTTTGGATGTTTTTCAAATTCGCATCGGGGGACAGTTCGACACCGAAGCCGATTTGAAAGCCATGCCGATCCGCGGCAGTTCTGGCCAACAGTTCAAGTTAGGGGATATTGCAAACATCACCCGAGGCTATGTCGACCCACCGACGGTCAAAGTGCATCACCAAGGCAAAGAGGTGATCGGTCTGGGTGTGTCGATGGCCAAGGGCGGCGACATCATCCAGCTTGGCAAAGCGCTTCAAACCGCCACTGCACGCATAGAAAAAACCTTGCCCGCTGGTGTGAGCTTGGTGCAAGTGCAAGACCAACCCAAAGCCGTCTCGCGTTCGGTAGGGGAGTTTGTGCGGGTGCTCATCGAGGCGGTTTTGATTGTGTTGGTGGTGAGCTTTGTGTCACTCGGACTGCACAAGGGTGGTCGCTACGGTTGGTATGTGGATGTGCGACCTGGCCTCGTGGTGGCCATCACCATTCCATTGGTGTTGGCCATGACGTTTTTGGCGATGGATTACTGGGGCATTGGCCTGCACAAAATCTCTTTGGGCTCGCTCATCATTGCGTTGGGCTTGTTGGTGGACGACGCCATCATTGCGGT